>CAYMWD010000010.1:0-12551 GCA_964394025.1 uncultured archaeon
TTTTATGTGTTAGGGGATAATATTGTTTTTGATGGGAATATTTTTCTTAAAGGAAAACCGCTTGAAAATGAAATTAAATTTAAACTAGAACGAGAAGGAGAAATAATTGAAGAGACTACTTCAGTTTCAACCGACGGAAAAATTAATTTTGAATATCGTACAACTCTTATAGATTCTCCAGGGGAATATATTCTTAGTGTTTCAGCAGAAGACCCAAATAATAATTATTTTTCAGATACTTTTGAAATTGACGTATTTGATCCGGATGCAACAAATTTTTTAGTTGTTGAAGTAGAAACAACTGAACAAAAATCATTCAAAAAAGGAGCAATAGCTACTTTTGAAGTTAATGTGCTCAATATTGCAGGAAAACCAGTAAAAGACGCAGTAGTAACAGGACTGTCTAATTTAAACCAAGAAATAACCTTTACTCACCAAGGTGAGGGAAAATATTTTGGAACACTTAGCATTCCTATGGATTCTCCTTCAGGAGAACTTATTGTAAAAGTAAATGCGCTAAGTCAAAATAGAGAAGGGTCATTTGAATTCTCAATACTAATACAGCCAATTCCAGTATCAGTTGAAATAATTCAACCAGAAGAACATCTTATTTTCCAAATAGGAGAAAAAATTCCCTTAGAAGTACTTGTCAGTTATGAAAATCAATCAATATTTGTAACTGGAGACGTATATGCTATAATTAATGGGCAAGAAATAAAATTAGAATCAGGAATAGAAACTGGTACTTTTAGAGGCGAATATATAGTTCCTTTAGAGTTGGAAGGAATAAGCAATATTGAATTTGTTGCAGATTCAGGAAAAGGAGATTTAGGTAAAGCAAAAAGAGAAATAGAAGTATCAGGAATTTCAATTGAACACTATCTAAGAACTTATAATATTTCAATAAGCCTTATTTTATTTGCACTGGGGCTAATTTTAGTGCTATTGTATGCCGGATATAAGTACAAAGGAAAAATATGGTATCTTAAAAGAAAAGAAAAAATAATACTTGAAAAAATTAAAGGAGCACAAGAACAATATTTTGTCCAAAAAGATATTGACAAAAAAGCATATGACAAAATTCTAAAATCACTTGAACCAGAATTAAGCGATACAAGAGAAACACTTAAAGCACTCCAAAATAAAAAATAAAGCTTTATACATAATTAATTGTTTTATTTTTTTCAAATTTATTTTAGAAACATTTTTTGTTTTTCAATTTTCAAAAGCAATATAAAACAATATAAATGAGTTAGAGTATTATTCTCTAAATTTAAAGGATTGATTAGTTGTTTGATGTAATAAGTTTTGGTAGCGCAACCGAAGATGTATTTATTCATGTTCCTGAAAAATATTCACTTAATGGAAAATTTAGTTTTAAACCCGGTTCAAAAGTTGAAATAATAGATATGAAATATTTTACTGGCGGAGGGGCAACAAACACAGCAACTGCCTTTTCTCGATTAGGGCTTAAAGCAAGCATTTTATGTGCTGTTGGAGGGGATGATGCAGGAAAATCCATAACAAAAAAACTTGAAGTTGAAAAGGTTGATACTTCGCTTGTAATAAAAGTAAAAGGAAAAAATACTGCATATTCTGCAATTTTAACTGGTTTTGGGCGGGATAGAGTAGTTCTGGTATACAGCGGAACTACTGCTTCGCTTAACAATACAAAAATAAATTGGAAAAAAATAAATGCAAAATGGTTTTACATTTCTTCTCTTCATTCAAAGCCTAAATTTTTACAGGAAATAGTAAACCGAGCAAAAAAAATTGGAGCAAAAATAGCTTTCAACCCAGGCCAAGCAGAATTAAAACTTGGAGTAAAAAAACTTGCTGAAATTTTTGGAAAAATAGATGTTTTAATTCTTAATCGCGAAGAAGCACTCAAACTTACTGGTTCTGCAGATATTCACAGAAACTTAAAAAAATTGCAAGAAATAGCGGAAATAACTGTAATAACTGACGGAAAACATGGAGCATATGCATCAGAAAAGGATTATTCTTATTATGCAAAAACTTTCAAAATAGAACCCCTTGATGTTACTGGGGCAGGAGATGCATTTGGTTCAGGTTTTGTTTCAGCAATAATAAAAAGAAAAAGCATAGAAGAAGCACTTATCTACGGAACATCAAATTCAAATTCAGTAATAAAATACCTTGGAACAAAAAATGTTTTGCTTACAGAATCACAGCTCAAATCTTTCGCAAAAAAATACATAAAAAACAAAAAATACGTAAAAAAACAAAAACTCTGATTTTTAATTTTTAGTAAAAGCAAAAAATTATTCATCTTCTTGGAATTGTTCATAATTTTTAGCATTAAATTTGAACAAAAACTTTTTGATGTGATTTCCTTCAAAAGAATATCTTTCAAGAACTTCTTTTTTTTCACCAAAAAAATCTCTAAACTGCATGTTCTGTGAAGGATCAAGAATAATGAATTTATCTCTAAACTCAGTTATTACAATTGCATGAGAAGTAGCATTTTCGAGTTCTGTAATAACAACTTCTGCATTCTCATCACCCAATGCATAAAGAACAGAACACAAAAAAACAGCCTGATCCTCATCGTCGCCAATTTTTTCAGAAACAATATCCTTTGCAGAAAGCCAAAAATAAATCCCTAAATCAGATTTAACATATTTTATTTCATCGCGAACATAATTGAAAGCTTTTTCTAAAGCTTGAAAATAATGATTTTCAAATTTATAAGTGTTATCTGGTTTAAATTTACTTGCAAGAGCCTGTACAGTCAAATCCTCATTATTCACTAGTGCTTTTATCTCACCGACAGTTTTACGTTCAGCATTATTAATAATTTCAGAGTGTCTCTTTAGCAAAAGCCTGTAAAGATCAGCAATTCCTTTAGAATCATCATTTTTATTATTTTTTGCTGATTTTTCTTGATTTTCAATAGTTTTATTATCTTTCGAGTCTTTTTTTGAAAGAACATCCTTCAATGACTGAAGCTGTGATTCAAGTTCCTTTTTTCGCTCATAATTAGTTTCATACTCCACGCTTTCTTCAATAGCATGAATATTTTTAAGCAGAATTTTTTCCTCGGTTGTTTTTTTGAGGATTTCTTTATTATAACCCAATACCATGGTATATACATAATCTGTGCAAATCCCTAAAAACCCATCCTACTGCTTTTTTAAGCTCTAATATGCCCCGATATTGCTCTGAATTTTTTGAGGTTAGGTCTAAATTTTCTTATTTTAGTTTTATTTGGTTTAGTTTTGTTTTGTTGTTAAAAAACCAAAAAAACCCGGCTACATAATAAAACAGGGTTTTTTTTCACGAAAATTTTTATACTGAGTTGCTATTGTATTATTGATTAATTATGAATAAACACAAAGGACAAGTTTCATTAGAATATCTTATAATGACCAGTTTTCTTCTCGCAGTTACTGTAATTTTTTTTGGATTTGCAATTTTTCTTTTCAATGAAAATGCAGCTATAGCAGAAGCAGAATCAGCAGTTCTTACAATCGAAAATAATGCAAATTTTGTTGCATCATTGGGTGATGAAAGCAAAGTTTATTTTGAAGTAAATGTGCCTGAAAATACAACTTCATTCAATGTTACAGGCAAATCAATAACAATGATAGTAGGTGCAAATAACATTTTCACTTACTCAAAAGTAAATCTAACGCCTCAAAGTTTTTCGACTCATGGCGGAAGAAAAATAATGAGTGCTTCTTTTGAAGATGGGAATGTAGTGGTGAGGGAAGGTGCCTAAAGGGCAGATTTCAGTTGAAGCAATTGCAGCAGCAGCAATTCTCACAATAACTTTAGTTGCTGTAATGTACCAGGCAAACATCTGGGATCAACAGACTACGTTTATTGAAACAATATCCCAAGAATCAAAAGAATGCACAAGATTACAATCTGCAATAAGCATGATTCAAGCATCAGGTGAAAATGCACAAATAGAAATGGATATTTTTTTTGATGTAAATATTGTTAATGGTTACATAAATTTGGAAAATTATTACTGTGAAATAGAAGGAACATTAAGCGGAGAATTAACAAAAGGAACAGTAATTCTAAAAAAAGAAGATGGAGTTGTTACAATTGCAAATACGTAAATCACAAAAAGGCCAGAGTTTGCTTTGGGATTTTGCATTTGCATTCATGCTTTTTGTAATAATTTGGGTTTTCATAAGTTCAAGTTATAATGAAAAATTCAATAATTTTCAAAAACAAGGCGATGTTGAAAATATGCGTCTAAAATCAGAATATGTATTAGATTATTTAGTCAAATCTGAAGGGATTCCAAGCAATTGGGAATATTTAACTGTAAATGACCTTAATCGCCTTGGCCTCGCAATAACTGACAGGGAATTATCCGAGCCAAAATTAGCAGCGCTATCAAATTTTTCATCAAACTATGAACAGCTAAAAGCAACAATGAATTTAGAAGGTTATGATTTTTATCTCGAATTTAATGGAGTAGATGACATGAATGCAGGGCTCCAACCTCAAAGCAGTGCAAACCAAACAGTAGCAGTAAGGGCAGTAAAATACAAAGGGGGTGTTGCAGATATTTCTCTTAAATTATATTCGCTCGAATAGAGGGTTTGCATTTTCACTTGATGCCCTTGTGGCTGTAATTCTTATAGCAACAGCAGCATTCATTTTTACAGGAATAAGCGAAACCCCTTCTCTTGGGCCGGGACAAACAGTAGTAACTGAAGATGTTCTTTTTGCACTTGAAGGTACAGGTTTTATTGTTCAAACAATTGACTCTAACTCGCCAACGCAATCAGCAGATTTAATCAGAACAGAAATTCTTTCTCATTTGCCGACAGGCTATGATGCAAATGTAACTGTTAGTTCTTACACAACAATAACTGATGATTGTGCTTCACAAAAAACCTTTTCTGCATGCTTTCCTGATGAAAATAGAATAAGAGGTTCTTCAGGTGGAGTACCTACAGGAGAAACAGTATCAGGCAAAAAATTTTTTCTAAAAAAACAACCGCCTGCAGATTGTAATATTTCTTACATTGAATTTGCATCATTTCCAGATTATAGTTATACCAATTGGATTCCAAAAGCAAAGCCTCAAGGGATAATGTTTTCAGATACAATATATTTTGCTGAAGATTCAAATGTCATTTTTGATGTAAACACGACTCCAAGCAATCAAGTAGTGTGTGATCAAAATATTTCAATAGGATTAAGCATTGAAAATCCATCTTCGAACAGAAAAGCAGTAGATATAGCTCTTGTAGCAGATAGAAGCGGAAGTATGGACGAATGTGCAGTTGCAGGAGGAACCGAAATTTTTTCAGATACTGGCTCATTAGGGGGAGGAACAAGGGTATGCACTTCATGGATATTATATCCTTTTTGGTGTCAACCTGATGGTTATGAATACACTAATTGGATAAAACTTGGTGAATTTGAAATTTCAGGTACAAGTGCATTTGATGTATTTTTAGATTGGAGCGGAACTGCTGGTTCTAATTTTCCGCTTTTATCCCTAAATTCTCCAACCGATCAAAATTATTATTCTTATAATGACGGAGCAACCGATCCAATAAAAAGTAACGGAGGCTGCGTAAACAACTCATCAACTAATAATGAAAACATATATCTTGCAATGTCCACTGCACTATCTGAAAATGGTACGTGGGAAATTTGGGGGTGGAATGATAATCCTTCAATTGATTATACTCTATCAGTAAAAACAATTTCAGCACCAATCACAAAAATGCAGGCACTAAAAAGTGCAGGAAGCGATTTTCTTACTAATGCAATGTGGCTTGATCAAGATTATACTAGTTTAATTTCATTTGACGGAAACGTATCTGTTAATCAAACACTCACTTCAAACGAATCTCTTGTTGATTCGGCTTTGCAGGCAATAGTTTCGGATGGAGCAACAGCAATTGGTGATGGAATAGATGCTGCAAACACAGAACTTCAAACAGATCCTATAGGACATGGACGGGAAAACACAATAAAATTCCAAGTACTTCTTTCAGACGGAGAAACAAACACTGGAATGGACAGTGGTACAGCAGCAAACGATTCATTAGATTTAGGAATAACAATTTTTACAGTTGGGTTTGGAAATGATGTTGATGAAACTGAACTAATCAATATTGCAGATATTACTGGCGGAGAATACTATTATGCAAGTGACGAAAATGCACTTCAAACAATTTATGATTTAATTGCTCAACGAATAAATGAATTAGCAAATGATTCGAATGTTTATGTTCCTGTAATAAGTGGAGCAATTATTGCAGATTTAGGCGGCGGAGCAATTCAAGATGGAAACATAATTTTCGATGCAGGAACAATCTCTCCTGAAAACCCGTGGTCTGTAAATTATATTCTTAATTTTCCTTGCAATGATACTTTAGTTTGCGGAGCAGATGCTTTTACATTTCCAGGACCAGGGACAGTATTCACTTACACGGATGCTGATGGAAATTTTCACTCAATAGATTTCAATGCAACAGTAACTCTTGATTTCAAATCACGTGATTTAGAAGTAGATATCACTTCAGGGGAACTTGTTGGAAAAAATGATGTTGTATTAGATGTGGTAGTAACTAACATAGGTGAGCTAGATGCAAATGCAACAGAAATAAGATTCAGACACAATGACACCGAAGGAGAATTCTTAAGTGAATATGCAGTATCAGAATTATGTTCTCAAGAAACACCTGGATGCACAGAATATTCACAAACATTTTCAAATTTACCAATTGCAAGAGAAGGAATAATATATTCGCTTTTAGATGAAAATGCTCTTTTGAGTGAATGTCCTCTTGGAAACACAGATGCAGTATATTGTTATGGCGGGCCAGAAGTTCAAGTTTATACTGTAGAATACACTATCTGGAGGCCGGAATAATGAAACAAAAAGGAATACTTTTCACGTTTATGGTTTTTATTTTGCTTTCAGGACTTCTTGCATTACACCAAGCAAATGATAACCAAGAAAAAATCCTTTCAAGGGCACTTAGTGAAAGTACAGCATTCAAAAAAGTAACTGATAAGTACACAAATTTAAAAAATAATTTTTCAATTCTCACAACAAATGAAGCAGAAAAAGCAATAGACAAAAGAATACTTCCTTTTGATTACACAATAGATGCAAATGATTTTACTTTAAGTGCTACTCTTCCTGTAAGCAAAACAAGCATAGAAGAATATTTAGAAATTCTCAATGCATTTAGAATATTTGTAGAAGATTCTAATTATTCAAAAGAATATGATTCATTAGCAGTAGACATAAACACGCTTAACCCTGAAACATGGGGTGGAAACGATGTTAATATTTCATTTGCAATAATGCCGCAATGTATAAATTATTCAATTGAAGACACCAACAAAATAATTTTTAGTTCTGCCTGCGAAGATTTCAATTACTCTTCAATAAGAACCCAAACAATTAATCTTTCATTAAAAAGTGCACACGATTTTAATTCATTAATTTGTAATTTCAATGGAGAAGGAACATGTTTCAATGAATCTTACGATTATTCAAACCCATACCCTTACCTTGATGTTACTCTTGATGATTCAGCATGTTCAAATTGTGTATTAAGTCAAACAAGAATAAGAGGTCATTTTAACCCATTACAAGCAAGTACGCTAAAAATACGCTGTTCAGGCGGTTCATGTGTTTCTCCAGACATAGATCTTAATTTTGCAGGAGCTACTGAAATACAATTTACTGATTCAACTGCAATAGACACAACAATAAGTCTAGGAGTTCCAAATAATATCACTTCCTTTTCCTTTAGTGATGCAAACATCAGCGTAAGCAATGAACTTTTTGGAGTGAAAATATGGGGAAATTAATCTTGCTTTTTATGATTTCAATTATTCTATTTTTTTTTATTTCTGGGTGCACTGAACTTCCAGAAGAAAAATTAAATGTAACAATAAATGCAACAGAAATCCAAGAAGGGCAAGAACTTACATTATTAATTTCCTCATTAAACCACAAAACATCCAAAATAAATCTAGAATTTGGTTCTGAAAAAATAACAAAAATATGTGAAAAACCAGAAGAATGTTTAATCGAAAAAAAATTTATTCCAAAAAAAGGAATATACTTATTGAAAGTAAATGCAGAAGGAACAAACGAATCATTTTCTCAAAGAATAGTAATTTCAGAATCAACAAAAAATTCTTGTCTTGATAAAACTGAATTTAATACTTGTTCAGAAAAAAAACCATTTTATTGCAATGCAGGAACAATAGAAAAAAATTGTGAAAAATGTGGTTGTTCAAAAGGAAATTATTGTGAAAACAATGAGTGCATTGCAGAAGCAGTAATAGCAAAAATAAAAGAAATAAACATGCCTGAAAAATCCCCTGCAGAAAAAGAATTTACTATAGAATTGATAATAGAAGGAGAACAAGAACTAATTGCAGGTTCAAAATATGAACTCAAATTAATCCTCGGAGAACAAGAAAAAACAGAAATACACACAATAACTGAAAACAAAAAAGAAACTAAAATAAGCGTTAATTTTGAAATACCTTTAGGAACACATGATCTTAATCTTTTGCTATATTCTTTGCCTCAAAAAAAATTAATTGATATGTATTACAAAAAAGAAGCAATTTCAACAATATCAGAAATCCCAGACATAAACCCTCCAATAATTCAAAGCATTTTTACTGAAGGTGACGATGCAATAATAAATTGGACAAAAATAAATGGAGCATCAGAATATAGGTTATATAAAAGTACAAATGCAAACCCGGCATACATTTCATATTCTTTATTTAAAAAATTTGAACCAGAAGTTAATTCTGGTTCAGCACAAGCACTTACTCAAGGAACACATTTTTTTGTTATTACTGCAGTAGATTATTTTGGAAATGAAAGCAATTACAGCAATGTAAAGGAAGCAGTAATAAATGAATGAATATAATAAAGGAATATAAATACTAAAACCGTTGAAATTAGTGGTTACAATGAAAAAATTGGATGAAAAAAAGATTAACGCAAAAATCAAACAAGCTGAAGAAGGGGCTGAAAAAACATTTGATAATTTACTTAAAAAAATAAACAAAAAAGAAGCAATAGAAATAATCGAAAAAATAAAAGCTTGGCTTACGGGAGTAGAACGAAAGATAGAAGGAATTCCTGCAAAATCTACAAAACCACAAAATAAATCAGAGAAATCAAAAACATTTATTGCAAAACCAGTTGTAACCAAAGCCATTACAAAAAAACCAATTACGATAAAACCAATCCCTAAAACAGTTAAAAAAATAACAAAAAAACCAGTAAAAAAATCGGTAAAATTTAAGCCAAAAAAATTATCAAAAAAACCTAAAAAGAAAATCACGAATATTGCTACAACTAAAACAAAACCTTTAGAAAAATCTAAAGTTCTTACTCCTGCTGAAAATGCAATAGAAGTATCAAAAATGCTGAAAAAAATCGGAAAAAAACCAAAACCACTTCAAAAAGAAGCGCCTAATAGACAAGAAATAACCGAGAATAAAGTTTCTTCGGATGAAAGGGACGCGAAAATCAAAAAATACAGGGAAAAAATTGAATCATTGAAATTCCAAACAAAAGAGCTTAAGGAAAAGGTTCAGAAAAAAAGCATTGAACCAAAAACAGCACTTGGCGGGGTAAAAGTAATTTATAGCCAAATGCAAGACCACAAAAGAGATATTGACAAAGAAATTGAGAAAATAAAAGCACTAATGGATTATTGTGAGAAAGATTATCTAAAAAGAAAAATATCTGAAAAAGAATATAGGCAGAAGATGTTAGAATACAAAGAAAAAATTCATATTTTACAAATTGAAAAAAAAGACTTAGAAAACCAAAAAGAAGAACTCAACACAACAGCAAACAATATACAAGATGTTGTTTCGGTAAATCTTGACCAAATTGCAAACACGAAAAATCTTGAACAATTAATGATAAAACAACAACAAACTCTTGAAAAAATAGCAACTCAAAGTCTTGCTTTGCAGAAACATCAAGAAGAAGCTGAATTTGCAAAAAAGAAACTTGAAAATGTACCTGATTCACAAAAAATAAATCTTTTTTTACATGAAAAAGCAACAGGGAAAATTGATGAAGAAAAATTAATCAATGTAGAAGGAAGACTCTCAAACCTCATGGAAAAACACAATATAAGTGAAGAAGATATTGAAAAAGAAATGAGAAAACAAGCTCCTCACAAAGTTGTTGGTTCAGTAGACAAACTTGTTGATATGCTTGAGCTTGAAAAAAAAGCAAATTCTGCTGAAAAAATAGAAACAGCAATGAAAGTTTCTTCACCAATAAAAAGAATAAAAGAAATAAAAGGAATAGCAACTGATGTTAAAAAACACAGAATAATAACTGATTTTGATAAAGTGCTCATGTACATTTTAGAAAAAGGAAAAGAGGATTTTGGAAAAATTGCAAAAAAAGTAGGTATGTCTAGAAGTCGTGTAGATGAGTGTTGTGTAATACTTCAAAAAGAAGGGCAAATTGAAATAGTATATCCAACAATAGGAGACCCCATAGCTCAAACTTTAGATTATGCGGAAAAAATAGCACTTGAAAAAATGAAAAATAAAATAAAAACGGAGAAAAGGTGATAATTTGACTGATCAGCTGTTTAAAGAATATGATTTGGAATCCGAAGGAATGACTGTAGGAGTAAAAATTGTTTACAGCGAAGGAAAATTTGTAAAAGATTACTTGCTAGATATTCCTGAATACGGCGCAGGAACAAAAGCTTTGCTTGACAACCTCAAAAGAGGAATAGTCATGGATGTAAGTGTAAAAGCTGAAAAATTACTTGACCCAAAATTTTTAGGAGTTCTAAAATTACAATTCAGAGAAAAAGCAGTAAAAATTCTTAAAAAAGAACTCCCTCAAGTGGACAAAGAAACAGAAAATGCACTAATAGGAATACTTCTACATGAAATGCTTGGCCTTGGAAAAATAGAATTTTTGCTTGAAGATGGAAATTTAGAAGAAATAGCAATCAATAATTCAAAAGAACCAGTGTGGGTCTATCACAAAGAATTTGGTTGGCTAAGAACAAATATTGAAATTCAAAACGAAGAACAAATTCAAAATTACGCTAATATTATTGCCCGAAGAGGCGGAAAACAAATAACAATTCTAAATCCTTTACTTGACACACATCTTGTAACCGGAGACAGAGCAAACGCAACTCTTTTCCCAATCTCAGGAAAAGGAAATACAATAACAATAAGGCGTTTTAGAAGAGACCCATGGACAGTAACAGATTTTATAAAAAATAACACAACAAACAGTGATGTAATGGCATTAGTTTGGCTTTGTATGCAATACGAACTAAACATGATTCTTTCAGGCGGAACAGCATCAGGAAAAACAAGTTTCATGAATATTTGTCTTCCATTCATTCAACCAAACCATAGAGTAATCACAATTGAAGATACACGTGAATTAACTTTGCCTGATTTTTTGCATTGGGTTCCAATGACAACCAGAGAACCTAACTCTGAGGGAAAAGGCGGAGTAAAAATGATTGACCTGCTTGTAAACAGTCTAAGACAAAGACCTGACAGAATAATTGTAGGAGAAACAAGAAGACAAGCAGAAGCAGAAGTAATGTTTGAAGCAATGCACACAGGACACTCAGTATACACAACATTCCACGCAAATACAGCAGAAGAAACAATAAGGCGTTTTGTAAATCCACCAATAAACATTCCTCCAACTGTTCTTGATTCAGTGCATTTGAATGTAGTGATGTTTAGAAACAGACGTTTAGGCGTAAGAAGAGTGCTTCAAGTTGCAGAATACATCCCTGAAAAAAGAGGAGCAACAGAAACACTAAAAGCAAACACACTATACAGATGGCGCCCTGGTGATGATAAAATTAGCAAAAACAGCGAAAGCATAAGACTTTTTGATGAACTTTCAATGCACACAGGACTGATTTATGCTGAAATTGACGAAGACCTTTTAGAGAAAAAAGTAATCTTAGAATGGCTTGTAGCAAACAACATCCACAATGTAAATGAAGTTGGAAAAGTAATGGCAAAATATTACATTGACAAAGATGACTTAATGAACACAATAGAAAAAAAATTAAAACCTGATTTCAAATGACCAAAATTCAAATTCCATTCTGCCCATTACCGGCAAAAGTTATGATAAAACAAGCAAGAAGATTCAGAAGTATAGGGCATAATATAGCAAATGCATTTCCTTTTCTTGAACACGAATTAAAAATCGCAAGAATAAAAATAGAAAAAGAAATATACGGTGCAATAATTTTCATGCTCTCCATTTTCTATTTTATGTTTGGAACATTAATCGCATATGCATTTGCACAAAGACTTTTGCCGGAAAATGCAGTTCTAGTTTCAATTGGGGCGGGAATTTTGTTTACCTTATTGGTTTTTGTACAACTAATTTTTTATCCAAAAATAATTATAAAAAAAAGAATCCGTGATTTAGAAAGAAACCTTGTATTTGCGCTTAGAACAATTTTAGTAGAAATAAAATCAGGGGTAACATTATTTGATTCAATTAATATTGTAGCGCAAGGAGA
>CAYMWD010000011.1:0-12083 GCA_964394025.1 uncultured archaeon
AGAAAAGCCTATAATTAAACCAAGAAAAACAGGTTGGGACCATTTAAGGATAGGTTCTGGCCCTGTTCCAATAAAAACCAAAGAAGGTTGGCTTGAATTATATCACGGAGTAAAACTTTCAAAAGAAGCTGATTCTGATTCTGCAAAAATTTATAGTGCTGGTGCAATTCTTCTTGATCTTAAAGATCCTTCAAAAGTAATTGCAAGAACTCCTTGTTCAGAACCGCTTTTTGAACCAGAGCTTATTGCAGAAAAAATAGGGTTCAATAATAGAGTAGCTTTTCCAACGGCTATTATCCCTAGTTCAAATAAAAAAGATCTTCTTATTTATGGCGGTGGTGCAGATTCTGTTTTGACTCTTAGAAAAATCGCGATTAATAAAATTCTTAATTCGCTTCGCTGATTAATAAAAACGATTTCTTTTTCTACAAGTTTGTGCATAAGTATATTGGTTAACTGCATGTTATCGCAGAAAATAATTTTTCTCTCAACATATCCGCCGAGAGAATGTGGGATTGCAACGTTCACTAAAGATTTAAGTGATGCGGTGCAAAAGAAATTCGGCAAATGCATAGTGCCAAAGGTAGTGGCTATGGAAGACACGCCTTCTAATTTTAGAGTATACCCTAATAAAGTTTTTTTTAAAATAGATAAAGATGAAATAAGTTCTTATAAAAAAGCGGCTGAAAAAATAAATTCTATGAAAAATTCCCCTATTCTTAATATACAGCACGAATTTGGTATATTTGGCGGAGATTATGGCGCTAATATTTTGAAACTAATGGAGCTTACAAACAAAAAAATAATCACCACCTTTCACACTGTTCTTAGTAACCCTGAAGAGGAAATGAACGATACAGTAAGATTGCTTTCAGAAAAAAGTAACAAAATTGTAGTAATGACTGATATTGCAAAATCTATTCTTGTTTCAGATTATTCAATCACACCTGAAAAAATAGAAGTGATTCCTCATGGGGTTCCTAATGTAAACTTAAATTATTCTAAAGAAAAAATAAAAAAGAAATATGGATTAGTCGGAAAAAAACTTCTTTTTACTTTTGGTCTTCTTAGCAGAGGAAAGGCAATTGAATATGTGATTAAAGCGATGCCTAAAATTATTCAAAAATATCCTGATGTTGTTTATCTTGTTGTTGGAGAAACCCATCCTAAAGTAAGAGAAGAGGAAGGCGAATCATATCGTTTAGAATTAAAAGGACTTGCAAAAAAAAGAGGCGTTGAAAATTCAGTAAAATTTCTTGATAAATATCTTTCTCTTGCAGAAATAATGGAGTGCCTTAAAATGGCGGATATTTATCTTGCGCCTTCGCTAGACCCAAGACAAATATGCAGTGGAACC
The DNA here is from genome assembly GCA_964394025.1 of uncultured archaeon. Lineage (GTDB taxonomy): Archaea > Iainarchaeota > Iainarchaeia > Iainarchaeales > Iainarchaeaceae > PCWY01. The sequence goes on from CAYMWD010000011.1 coordinate 1,358, forward strand.
GTAAGCTATGCAATGGCTGCTGGAAAAGCAATAATTTCTTCGCCAAATAAATATAATAGTGAAGTTCTTTCTGACGAAAGAGGGATAATGTTGTCAAAAAGTACGGCTTCTGGTTTTTCAAAAAATATTATAAAACTTTTAAGTGATGATCCATTCAAAACACAAATAGAAAAAAATGCATTTTCTTACAGCCGAAGAATGGTTTGGCCTAATGTTTCAAGACACTATTACAATGTTTTTTCTGAACTTTCCGGGTTTGATTCAACTTTTGTTAGCCGATTACCACGAATAAATTTTAAACATTTATATAATCTTACTGATGATTTTGGGATTTTTCAGTTTGCTGATTATTCTTCACCATTAAAAGAAAGCGGTTATACTCTTGACGATAATGCAAGAGCACTTTCGGTTGCGCTTAAGTCTTATGAATTAAATAAATCGCCAAAAATGCTTAAAGCTGCAGAGACATATTTTAATTTTATTGAACATTGTCACACAAGTGATGGGTATTTTCATAATGTAGTTGACGAAAACAGAGAATTTGCTGATGATAGAGGAAGTGAAGATAGTTTTGGACGGGCGGTTCATTCTTTGGGTAATGTTTTAAGAAGCAATCTTCCTGATGATTTTAAAATTAGAGCAAAAAAGATTTTACAATCCTCAATTGGAAATGGAATTAATGTTGAATCTCCAAGAGCGCAAGCAAATTCATTAATTGGACTTGTAAGGGCAAAACATATTATTGAATCGTCTTCTGAAAAAATCGATCATTTTGTCGATTCTCTTGTTTCAAAATTTGATTCAAACAGTGATGATGAGTGGAAATGGTTTGAGAAGTATCTTACTTATGGAAACAGCATAATTCCTGAAGCTCTTTTTGAAGCAACAGGTCATGATAAAACAGGAAGAGCAGATCAAGTAGCATCTAAATCAATGAATTTTCTTACAAAAACTCATTTTATTGATGGAAGACTTGTGCCTATTGGTCAAGATGGTTGGTTTGAACAGGGAAAAGAGAGAGCAGTTTATGACCAGCAACCAATAGAAGCAGCAGGAATGACAACAGCATATCTTAAAGCTTATAATTTCACAAAAGATAATTATTATTTAAAAAGTGCAATGGATTCTTTTGAATGGTTTTTGGGCAGAAATTCAATAAACCAAATGATTTATGATGATTCTACTGGTGGCTGTTTTGATGGTTTAACCCCTACAGGAGTAAATCTTAATCAAGGCGCAGAATCAACAGTGTGTTATCTTAATGCTAGGCTTTCTATTCAAAAAATTTACCGCTGTTAGTTATTGAATAAATTTTCCTGCTTTTTTATCTGCTACTATTGTTGCATTTCTGTGTTTTTGCAGAATTGATGCAGGTACAGAAGTAGAATATTTTAATTTGACTGTTTTTTTTAGTGCGTTCGCTTTTCCACTGCTATTTGCAGCAAGAATAATTTTTTTTGATTTCATTATGTCTGAAAGTCCAAGCGTAACTGCTTTTTGTCCTGCGGTAAGATTATTCGTTTTTATTGTTTCTTTGTTCAATAAAACAACTCTTGTTTTTGAATCAAAACTAGTTCCCGGTTCATTAAAAGCAATATGTCCGTTTGCACCAATTCCCAAAAGTGCAAAATCAATCCCGTTTTTGTTAATAAAAGAACTAAACTTTTTACACTCTGCTTTCATATTTTTTTCAGTATCAAAAAGCAGTATATTATTTTTAAGAAAACCCAATTTCAAAATATTTTTTTCAATATATTTTCTGAATGTTTTACTTTCATGAACTTCGAGGTATTCGTCCATTTGCAAAAATCTTGCTTTTGAAAAATTAACCATTCCTTTATTTTTTGCAACCATAAGTTCTTTGTATACTCCTAATGGCGTATTTCCTGAAGCAAGTGTAAAAATAGAATTTGGTTTTTGTTTAATTTGTGCAATTATCTTTTTTGCAATTTTTTGAGAAAGCAAATCATAATTTCCTGTTATTTCAACATTAATTAAATTTTCTTCTTTTAAATAATTTTCAAGACTTTTTTGTTTAGGTGTAAAATATTCTTTTGATTCTATTTTTGCGCCTGCAATAAAATTGCCGCATGCAAGTTTTGATTTTTCGCCAAAATCATTTAGCATTCCATAAATATAACCTGCATTAAAAAAATCTCCTGCTCCTGTTGAATTAATCGCTCTTATTTTAAGTGCGGGGAATTCAGTTTTTTTATTTTTTGAAAAAGATACTGCGCCTTTTTCGCCTTTTTTAAGCACAACTTCTTTTGCTCCGCGTTCAAAAAGATTTTTTAGGCCTGCATTTGTGCTTTTCATTCTTGTAATTTTATTAATTTCAATTTCATTCATGAAAAGAACATCGATATATTTCACAAATCCGAGAAGCTCCCATTTATGGTATTCGTCATAAGTAGTGTCAAATAAAATTTTTGCTTTCTTTTTTCTTATTTTTTCAAGAAGGCTCGGAAATTCTTTTCTTAAATTTTTAAGGTGATAATAACCGCCAAAGTAAACTAAGTCGTCTTTTTTTATTTTTTTTATTTTTTCCCAAACATTCATGCAGTTTAATTCTTCTAGACATCCTTTTGTTGAAATAATTGCTCTTTCGCTGTTTTCTGCAACAAAAATAACTGAAACTCCGCTTTCAATATTGCTTTCTATCAGCGAGCTTTTCACTTTAAATTTTTTAAGTTCATTTTTAACAAACTCGGCAAATTTATCTTTTCCAACTGCGCTAACAAGAATAGGATTAAAACCTAGGCTGGTTAGTGCAACTGCTGTGTTTCCTGCATTTCCTCCCAAGCTCATATATGAATAATCTGCTTTTTTTTCAATTCCTAAAGATGGCTTATTTTCAGTGAACATGAAAATGTCCGGATTCACATCGCCTACACAAAAAATCTTTTTCATTGTTCAAAACATGGGAATAATACTATTTATTCGTTATGATATCTAATTTAAGCATGATAAAAGCACTTGTTGTGGTTGCGCACCCTGATGATGAAACAATTTGGATGGGCGGCAAAATATTGCACGAGAAAGATTGGGATTGGACTGTTGTATCTTTGTGCAGAAAGGACGATGCAGATAGAAAGCCGAAATTTTTTAAAGTTTGTGAAGAGCTTAATGCAAGAGCCTTTATTTCGGATCTTGATGATGAAAATGTTGAACGTTGGTTACCAAACATAGACGAGATTGTTAAAAGGATTGAACCTATAACTCATGACAAATGTTTTGATTATGTTTTTACTCACGGTAAAAACGGAGAGTACGGACACAAAAGACACATTGAAGTAAACCGTGCGGTTAAAATTATGTTTGAACAAGGGTTGATTAATTGCAAATCCATTTTTGAATTTGCTTACACTTCGGTTGGAGAGCCATTCAGTTGTGTGCCGAACAAGAAAAGCGAAGAGATTTTCTCGCTTAGCATCGAAGAAGTTGAAAAGAAAAAATATTTAATTAACAAAGTTTATGGTTTTGATAAGAAAAGCTTTGAATTCATCAGCTGTTCTGACAAAGAAACTTTCAACAGAGTGTTTTGAATGAACGAAGACAATCAACAATCAGTCGAACAAGTAATTGAAAGAGTAAATGAATCAGCAGATGATTCGCGTACAAAAGATTTCAAAACAGTTGTTCTTTATCCGTTTCCTGCCGAGCTTGATGGTGTGAGTCTTCAGGGGGATTTTTTATTTCGCGGTCTTAAGGAAAATGGTTATCAAGTAACTGCTTGCGATAGAACTGCTGGATTTGAAAAAGAAGTAGTCTACAAAACATTCGAACCTGATGTTGCAATCGGAGTTGGATTTTGGGGGGATACGCCTTCAATAATAAAAGAGCCGATGGAAAATAACATTACTCCTGTGCCGTGGCTTAATGCTGATGGTTGGGTTGCAAATTATCATGATATTCTTAACGAACTTCCTTTAATGCTTGTAACAAGTAATTGGGTAAAAGAAACATATAGGCGTGATGGGGTAAAAAATCAAAATATTTGTCCTGTTCCTATTGGTATTGATACTCAGCAAATGAGCCCGATTCCAAAAGATGATAGGCGTGTTATTAAAATGCGTGAAATTTTAGGTATTGAGCCGGATGAAAAATTTATTCTTACTATTGGCGGAGACACTACAAGCAAAGGATTTCAAGAAATGCTCAAGGCTCTTTCTCAAGTAAATTCTGATTTTAAAGATTGGCAATATGTTGGTAAAACATGGGAATATGGCCAGCCAGAGTATCACTATAATGCTGAACAAAAAATAATTGAAGAATATAATCTTCCTGAAGATAGAATAACTTATTTGGATGGACCGCTTTCAAGAGAAACAATGAGAATACTTATTTCTTCGTGTGATATTTATGCTGCACCTAGTCGAATTGAAGGATTCGGGATGATTCAAGTTGAGGCGGGTTCTTGCGGTATTCCTGTTATTTCAATAGATGCAATGGGGATCAAAGATACAATTGTTAATGGAAAAACAGGATTTCTTGCAAAAGTAGCCGAAACAATTAATCTTGAAGAAGAATGGGCATATCGAAGCATGGGTTTTGAGGAAGACCACAAAATACAATTTGAAGAACCAAAAACTTTTGCCTATAGGGCTGATGTTGATGAGCTTGCAAAATATCTTTCAATGCTTCTTACTGATGATGAACTACGGGAAAAAATAGGATCTAATGCAAGAGAACATGTGAAAGCTAATTTTGATTATCATAAAGTTTCAAAAGATATTGCAGAACTTATAGAATCAAAACTTAAATTTTTAGAATTTATGCTTCTTGTAAATTAAATTTTTAAGGGATTTTTTTTACTCTTTACTGCTTCATAAGCAAGAAGATAACCCCCAGCACTCCAGGATTGGTGTCTTCCGCCTTCAGCACTTTTTAAAACAGGGTGAATCCATTCGTTAAAATCCCAACTTGCGTTTTTTCCTTTTCCAAGCGAATTTCCTTCTGCAAGATTTTCAAGTGCTTTTTCAGCTTCTTTAAATCTTTTTGAATGTACAAGCGCACAAACATAAAATCCACCAATAAAAGGCCAGATTCCGCCATTCAAATAATCATTTGCTGTTCCAGCCATACTTGCATTGAAATAATCATGCCATTCTTTTGAGCCTTTTTTGATTGGAGGATAAATTGCTCTAATTGGATATGGTTCTGCAATTTTTTTTCTTTTAATATAATTCAAAATTTTATTTGCTTGTTCATCTGAAGCAAGATCAAATATAATTGCCAATAGATTTCCTAATGAATCAAACCATTCTTCTTTTTCATGGTATTTTTCATGGTCTTTCCAATGCCAAGGCAAATAATAACCTAATTTTTCGCTCCATAAATATTTGTTTACCTGTTTTTTTAGTTTTTTAGTTAACCCATTTTTTCCTAATGTTTTTAATCCAGCATAATAAAGTGCCTGTGTATTTATTGTGTGTCCATATTTGTGCGGAAAGCAATCTTGCCAGTCGCTTGTTGGAAGTTGTTCAGGCATTAAATCTTCGCCTGCATCTTGAAAAGACACCCATATCATTGCATCATGTATATGGTCGTGGTGTTTTTCCCATAGTGTATCGCCAAAAGATTTTTTGTAAAAATATTCGCCCAATACAAACCAAAGTGAAGAATCAATTGTTGCAAAAGTAACTAGTTTTCTTTTTTCAAAAACATCAACATCATTTGGAATCTGCCCGTTGTGGCTTTGGTGTGTTGCAAGAGTTTTAAGGCTTGCTTCGTAAACTTTCATAAATTCATTTGTATTTGCTGTTGCAGTTATCAGTGAAATCATTGAATCTCTTGCCCAAACTGAAGTGTAACCATCTTTTCCGCCTGAAGCATAAAGTCCATTTTTTGTTGAAACGCCATCAAGAACTTTAATTGCTTTATTTTTTGCTTCTTCAACTTTCTTGTCCATTTTGATAATGAGGTTTATTATCAAATATATTTGTTTGTTTTTAGAGCTTTATTTGAAGATCAGCTAAAAGATGGCTCAAAAATGCAATAAATGCAAAAAGAACAAAAAAAGGATTAGCAAACCACAAAGGCAAAGCAGAAATAAGCCCAAATCTTATTGTGTGTGTTATTCCTCGGTGTCTTAAAAATTTGGTTGCAAGAATAAGCCCAACAAGAAATGAGGATACAATCACAAGCTCTTTTTTTTCAAAAACAAAAAAAGAGATAAGCCCTGCAAGTGCAGTTCCCAAAAACAGTATTTCAATTATATTATTTATTTTGCTAATATCGTGATCTATATCGGGCAAAAGTCCATAAGCAATTGTAATCAAAAAACCTGCAATTATTACATGCAAATCAAAAAAATAGTTGAATATTCCAAATGCAAAAAGTGTTATTCCATACAGAAACAACGACAGAAAAAAATGGGCTTTCCAGTTCATGCTAATATCAGAACAGTTCTTTTTTTTATTAGAATGTTAATTTTTTTAATAATAATTAATTTTCAGTTTCCATGAATTATTTCTATTACATCTCTGTGCTTAAGTTCATGATCTTTACCAATCATTTGTTTGGTTTTAACATTAATTGCTCTTATGAATTTGTCTCCAAAATCTGTGTGTAATGAATAAGCAAAATCAAGTGCTGTTGATTTTGGTTTTAACAGAAAACAATCGGGCAAGATATTTCCGTTTTTATCACCTAATCCTTTTGTTCCGCCTGGAAAAATTGCAATATATTTTAGCACTCCAAATACTGCTTTTTCAAGTACTTCCTGTATTCCGGTTGCTCCAAATTTTTCAAGCACATTTTCTTTTATGTATTCAATTCCTTTTTTTTGTTTTTCATTAAGTTCTGTTTTTACTTCAAAGCTTTTTTCACCCTGAACATAATCTATTGCTCCATCTTTTGCAGCTCTTTTAAGCGTTAATTCTGAAATTCCACTGCAAGGGATTATTATTTTTTCAGGGAATTTTTCTTTCATTTTTTCGACATTTTCTTTTGAAGTAGGCATGTCCATTTTGTTTGCTGCAATAATTATTGGTTTTGATTCTTCTCTAAGCTTTTTTGCAAAAACTTTTCTATCGTCCTCACTCCATTCTTTTAATTTTTTTCCTATAAGACCAAGTTCAGTAAGTGTTCTTTCTACTTGTGCATGATTTGCGCCTATTCCTGATAAATTTTGCGTAATTGCTTCGAGCATTTTTGATTTTGATTCAAACGGAGTTCTTGAAAACTTTGGCCAATTTTTTTCCATTATTCCAAAAAACCATAAATCAATTTCTTCCTCTAAAAATAATACATCTTGACAAGGGTCATGCGAACCAGCAGGCACAGAATCACCTTTTTCATTTGTTGCACCTGAAGCATCAACAACATGAATTAAAACATCTGCTCTTGAAAGATCTGATAAAAATTGGTTTCCTCTTCCTTTTCCTTCGTGTGCTCCTGGAACAAGACCAGCAACATCAATTAGTTCAACAGGCACATATCTTGTGTGATTGTGGCAAAATCCGGTTCTTGGGTTGCATTGTGTATTAAATTCTTTATCTACACATTCAACTCTCACAAATCCTACTGCTTTGTTTGCTTCAATAGTAGTGAATGGATAACTAGCCATTGGCACATCCTGCATTGTTGCAGCATTGAAAAATGTGCTTTTTCCGCTTGATGGTTTTCCTACAACTCCTATTATCATGGATTAATTACAATTAGAAATGATTAAATAGCTTAATCTGTCATTGTAGTAGTAGTGATTATATGGGATTATTGGATAGGGTATTAGGCAAAAAGGAAGAGCCAAAAGTTGGCGATTCTAAAAAAATTAGTTTGCCTGTTGAAGGCAAATATGATAATGAATGTTCTCTTTGCGGTGAAAAAGGCACTGAAAAAAAATGGGCTGGACAGTATTGGCACAAAAAGTGCCTGCGGAAAGGAAAAAAAATGGCAAAAGGAATGATCTGATTTCAGCATTCACAGTTGTCATGTTTGTGTTCTATTGTTGATTTAAAAAATCCTGCTATAAATCCAAGTGCCGCACCTATTTCTCCAAGATTTGCATTTTCAACTCCAAATTGCGCAAATCCTTTAACTACCATTCCTCCAAGCAGTGGAACATTTTGAAGTATAGTGCCAGTTATTGCACCAATTAATGCGCCGATTGTTGCAAAAAGAAAAATAGCAACTATTCCTATTAGCACTACGCCTACTCCTATTACGGTTGCGATTACTCCTGTTAGCATTCCTTTTATAAAACTAAAATTCATTTTTTTTCTCCTCCTGTTTATTTTGTTCTTCCATATTTATCTTCATAGCGAATTATATCTTCTTCGTCAAATTCGCCAAAAGAAATTTCTAAAAATCTTGCATTTTTTGTTGCTGAAATTCGGTGTTTTGTTTTAGCCGGTATTCTTACTTCTTGTCCAATTGCAAGTTCAATTTTTTTTCCATTAATTTCTGCAATAAGTCCTTTATCTAAAGCAATCCAAAGTTCATCCCTGTGTTTGTGTGATTGTAATGAAAGAATTTCTTCTGCATTTACACTAATAATTTTCACAGTTACTTTTTCATTTGTGCAGTATTCGTCAAATTTTCCCCATGGCTTGTTAATTGTTTTTGTCATCGAATTTATTGTGTTGAAAACCTTTAAATATTGTTTTAAGGAAGAATTTCTTTGTTAATAATGCTTAATTTTAAAGAATTGTTTGGGATTTTTACTGCAAGAAGAAGCTTTGATGATTTTATGTCAAGGCACTTAAGCATCAAAGACGGGCTTATTACTTATGCAGTCGTATTTCTTATTGTTTTAATTCTGCTTTCTCTTGAACTTCTTGTATTCAGACTTTTTTCAGGTTTTTTTGCAGGGCAAGAACTTGCGGGGCTTTTAATTGATACTATAATAATTGCGGTAATTTTAGTTATTGTTGTTCCAATAATTTTAGCCATTTCAACGATTTGTTCTTATGTTTGGGGGGCATTTCATTTTCTTATTGCAAGTCTTTATGACAAGGGGCATAGTGTTAATCATTTCAATGCTTATGTTTTTGGCGTATTTTCTTCGGTTAATTTGGTTGGAGGTCTTTTGAATTTGATTCCTGTTCTTGGTTGGATTGGTTCATGTATTACAAGAATTTATGGTACTTTGTTGCTTTATAAAACAGTAAAAAGATATTTTTCGCTTACTAGTCCACAAGCACTTATAGTTGTTCTTTTGCCTTTGAATCTTGTTATGATTGGAGCATTGATTTTTTCAGTTATTGTTTCAGGAATTCTAGTAGGTCCGATTTTTTTATAATTATTTAACTAATTTTTTAGTCCACTCAGGAATTTTTTCAACAAAATCACTTGCTATAAATCCAATTCCTTTTTCTTTCAGAAGCGAATCTCCAATTTTTCCGTTTACAAAAGCAGAAGCTTGGGCAGATTCAAATAAACTCATTTTCATTGCACAAAATCCAGCACATAACCCTGCAAGTATATCTCCTGTTCCGCCAACAGTCATTCCTGAATTTCCTGTTTTATTAAGCACAATTTTTTTACCGTCTGAAATAATATCTGTTTTGCCTTTAAGCAAAATTATACAATTGTGCTTTGCCGCAGTTTCGCGTATTATTTTTGATTTTTCAGAAATGTTTAATTCGTTTATTTTTTTTCCTGAAAAAATTTCAAATTCTTTTTCATGAGGGGTAAGAAGTGCATTTCCATTAAATTTCATTTTTGCACACGCTTTAATTGCATCAGCATCAATCACAATTGGCTTTTTTGTTTTTTTTACAACTTCTTTTACAAGTGCAATAGTCCCTTTTTCAACTCCAAGTCCGGGTCCAATTAGAACAACGTCATTATTTTTTTCAAGTGCGATAATTTCTTTTAAATGTTTTTTTGAAAAACAATTCCCTTTCACTTTTTTTACAATTAAATCCAGTGAATAAGTATTAATCACTAACCCTGCTTTTTCAGGGCAAATTATTGTAACCAAATCAACTCCGTTTCTAAGACAAGCTAATGAGCTCATTGCAGCTAATGCAGGTGCACCAATCAAATCTCTCGAGCCGCCTATTACAAGCACTTTTCCATTTTGACCTTTATGAGAATCAGATTTTCTTTTTTTGAAAAATTTTTTAATTTTATTAATGTTTGTGGTTTCAGACATTTAGATATGTTTTTGAATTTCTTTCTTTAAAAGATTGCTTATTTCAGTTCCTGAAACTTTTCCTTTGAGCTGTTTCATTGCATCGCCCATTAAGGGGCCTACTGCTCTTTCGCCCATTTTTTCAACAAGAATCTTATTTTTTTCAACAATTGCTTTTACAATTGCTTCTGCTTCTCCTTTTGAAGCACCAGAACCTGCTTTTTTTGTTATTATTGCTTCAAGCGGTTCTTGTGGTTTTTTGCTCCACTCAATGAACACTTCGAGTTGTATTTCTTTCATTATTTTTCCACTACTAATTGAATGTAAAAATTCTTCAAGCATTTTTTCATTAATTTTATCAATATCTGCGCCTTTCCTTCTTGCCTCAACTAATGAATCAAGTAAAAATGAAGCTAGCATTTTTGCATCCATTCCTTCTTTTACTTTTCTTTCAAAAAATCTTGCAAAATTATTCAATTTCATTCCTGAAATATACTTTTCATTAAGCCCTATTTTTTTGTAAAGTTCTTCTCTTTCTTTTACTGTAAGTGGCAAATCTTTTTTAATTTCTTTAAGCAATTTTTCATCGGCAATAATGCTGGCCAAATCAGTTTCAGGGTACATTCTTGCAGCACCTGGCAAAGG
>CAYMWD010000012.1:0-11933 GCA_964394025.1 uncultured archaeon
ACTATTTTTTCAATTAGATATTCGTCATTTATAATTAGTTTTACTGCCTTTTGAGTAAACTTTTCTCTTTTGCCTATTGTACTCACTAATTCAGAATAATCATCGTTTTCTTTTACAATTTCATTAAGTTCGGGGAAGTGTGTAGAATGCCATTCGCGAAGTTGTTCAACAAGAAGATTCACAATTGAATCAATATCCTCCAAAAGATTAACTGCTTTTATTAGGTGAACATCGGTTTCAGAGTATTTCTCTTGCACTTGGTTCTTTGCTGATTTTATTAGTTTTTTTCTTAGTTCTTGAATTTTATCCATTAATTTTCGCCTCGAGTATTTTTTTTAATTCTTCTATTTTAATTCTTTCTTGCTTCATTGAATCTCTTTCGCGAAGCGTTATTGTATTATCTTTTAATGTATCATAATCAATTGTTATTGCAAACGGTGTTCCGACTGCATCCATTCTTGCGTATCTTCTGCCTATGCTTCCTGAAGCATCATAATAACAGAGATAATTTTTTGAAAGTTCTGAATTAAGCTCTATTGCTTTTTCAGCAAGTCCGTCTTTTTTCACAAGCGGAAAAATCCCTATTTGTATTGGTGCGATTGAAGAAGGCATTTTTAGTATTGTTCTTTTTTCATCTTCTCTTTCATCATAAACCAAGTCAAGAAGTGAAAAGAAAGGCCGGTCTACTCCAAAAGCTATTTCTATTATATGCGGGGTCATTTCAACTCCTTCGGGATTTCTTGCAGTTAATTTTTCATTGCTGTGTTTTGTGTGCTGTTTTAAATCATAGTCTGTTCTGTCGCTTATTCCGCATAGCTCTACCCATCCAAAGCTTCTTAGTTTTATTTCGACATCCCAAGTATCATCTGAATAGAATGCTTTTTCATCCGAATGGTGCTGTCTTATCCGGATATTTTCTTTAGGTATTCCGAAATCAACAAACATTTTGTAACTTAAAAAAAGATGCCACGCATAAGCCTTATTTTTCAGTATTTTTTTGTCCATTGCTTCCTGCATTGTAATTTGTTTTGGTTCTTCGCCTTTTTTTTGCATTTTTTCTGTCCAAAAAGGCATTGTTTCTTTTTTTATTTCTTCAAATTTAGGCCATTCTTTTTTCATTTCAGGAAATAAAAATGTTTGACTTTCTGCCTGAGTGAATTCTCTTCCTCTCAACAAGTGTTGTCTTGGAGAAATTTCATTTCTAAATGCTTTTCCAATTTGGAATACGCTGAATGGAAATTTATCTCTGAAGAATTGTAAATAATTTTTGAAAGGCAAATAAGTTGTTGTTGCTGTTTCAGGTCTATTGTATGCTTCCTGATTTCTGCCGATTGTTGTTTTCATCATTAATGATTGTCTTTCAATTTTAAGTGCAAGTTTTTTTCCATTTGGTGCTTTGATTCCTTTTTCTTTAATTGTTTCAATAAGTTTTTCATCTGAAAAATGGTCTGCTTGAATTCCTGTAAACTCTTCGATAAGTTTGTCTGCTCTGTAAGAATCTTGTCCGTCTTCTGTAAGAATCACAGGGTCATTAAATCCATCCAAGTGGCCTGATGCCTTCCAAACTGCTTTAGGGGTTACTATTGGAAATTCAACTTCAAAAAAACCTTCATAATTGAAATTTTTTCTTATTACATTTTCAATATTATTTTTAAGTCTTTTACCTAAAGGCCCATAAGAGTAAAATCCAGCAGCTCCGCCATAAATTTCCGGTTCAGGGCCGTATACAAAACCTTTTTCTTTTAAATATGAAGTAAGTTTATCTGAAAAATCCTCTTTATTTGCCATCTAGAAATTGACTAAGGAAAAGAATTAAAACTACTCGTAGACCCTATTTTTGTAGTTTTTTGCCATCGTAGCTTAGTGGTTGAGCAGTTCACTCGTAATGAACAGGTCGGGAGTTCAAATCTCCCCGATGGCTTTTAATAATTAGTGAGCCGACCTTAAAATCGGCTCATTTTGCTGTATTTAGTACTTTTACTTTTAATATTTCTTCTTGTGCTGATTCTGTGTTTTCTGTGTTGCTGTCAAGTGATTTGTAATATGCTTTTACTATTTCAAATGCCATTGCTACTCCTGCTATTCCGATAGCAAAATCAAGGAGGTCTGCGGATTGTGCTAGCCAGTTAGCAATACTTAAAGATGATCCCACAAGCCCTATTGCCTGAAACATTTTCAGAACTTTTCTTTTTGCTCCCATACTACCACCTCCTCACTGCAAATATTGTATTCATCAAAATAATAATCTTTTTTATCAAAATGCACTAAAAAACCCCTTTATTTTGTGCATTTTTTAATAAAATTTATAATCTCGCTTATCTTATATTATATATGGATTTAAGCCAGCTTGATAAGAGGATTTTGAGAGAAATTTCAGATAATGGTGTCCCTATGGACAAATCTGTTCTTGCAAAAAAACTCAGAATAAATATGGCTACTCTTAATTATGCTTTAAAAAAACTTGAAAAAAATCGTTCAATTTTAGGGTATAGATATAGAATTGATTATAGGAAAATAGGGCTTTCACAAATTTCTTGGATTTTTATTAGTGTAAAAGAAAAATCAATTGATGTTGATACCTTTATGAATTCTCTTCTTGAAATTCCTCAAATTCATCTGGTAGTTTGTGTTACTGGGGAATATGATATTGTACTTAAGGTTTTTTCTCAAAATATTGAAACCACTATTAATTTTTTACTTGACCTTCAAAAAAAATTTAATGCGCAAATTAAAGATTCTGTGATTTATTTTGTTGGACGTACTTTTAAATGGCATCAAATTAGCATGGAAACTAATGTTGAACGAATTTATTTTGATGAAACTGATTTAAGTATTGCTTCTTATAAATTTAGCAATCCTCAAAAAAGTATTATTGAATGTTCAAATGAACTTGGTATTCACCGAAATACGGTTTCTGCAAGATGGAAAAAATTTGTTGACCAAAAAATGATAATGAAAAAAAGTGCAATTATTAATCCTGAACATTTTTATGATTTGGGGCGAGGGTTTAATGCATTCGTATTTGTAAAATCTGAATCGGGTGAAACCGAAAAGTTAGTGAAATTACTTTGTGATGTTTATGAAATTCATGAAGTTTGTATAATTAACCACGCTTTTGATATTCTTCTTGTAGTTAGAGTTGCAGATGTTCCTTCGTTTTATGAATTTCATAATAGGTTAATGGGGGATAAAAAAATTTCTAGTTTAATACGTTCTACAAATTCAGTTATTTCACTTCATTCAAAAATGAGAAAACACACTTATTTGAAAGATTTACCGCCAGAAAATTTTTTATATATTAAATAATTATTTTATTCTTTTACTACAATAAATATTTTTATTTGTTCAGTTGCTTCCTGGTTATTTTGCTCTCTGTAACTTATTCCTATGCTGCATGTTGCCGAATCTGCTACATCTACTCCTTCAGGAATATCTATTGTAAATACGACGTTTTTGCTGTCTCCTTTGGCTATATCGCCTATAATAGCTTCATTTTCCGTTGAATTAAATGCTAGCCAATCAGAAACTTGGGAAGTGCAAACTATTTTTGCATCAACATTTTGCAATAAAACATCGCCTGAGTTTCTTATTGTAAGAGTTCCTGTTTCATCAGGCCCAACAGCCCTTTTTATTTCATAATTGTTTTTTATTCCTCTGATCTCTATTCCTGAATCTGGTTTTTGAATTTCAAAAGTAAGTTCTCTTTCAATTTTAAAAAATGTTGTTGAAATTTTAACTATTCCTGAAATAACTTCATTTGTTTTTCCAATATCAAATGTAAATGTTGAAGGCACTTGTAGTCTTATTTTAGTTTCTCTTTCAGCTCCCGCAGGAACATCTATTGTGTTTGCAGGAACATAACTAAACCATGATTTTACTTCATCTTTATCTGCTGTTTCAGTAGTTATATTGTCAACCTCTATAAGCACATCATTTATGTCAAAGTCACCTTCATTTTCAAAACCAATAGTTTTTTCAATTACTTCTCCTGGTTTAACATTTCCAAAATCAGCTTTATTTCTCAAATCATCTTTTATTTTAAAATCTTTTTCAGTAAATTCTGTTAGTTCATATTCTCCTGAAATTTTTGTATTTTTAGAATCAAGCCCTTTGATTCTAATTGTAATTTTTTGTCCTTTATCAACAGCTTTAGAATCAACTTTGCTGTTTACTATTAGTTTTGCAGTTATTTGATTTTCTCCGGGTGCAACAGTTGCAGGAGAATCATAATTAAGAGTCATTACTTTTTCAGCATCTTCTTCTAAAACAAATTCAACTTTTTCTTCAGTAGGTTCGTTATTTTGCAGAGTAATTATAATCTCTGTTTCTTGTCCAGTAACAAATTCAGTTGGTAAAGTACCGCTTATTTCGAAATCTTTGTCAATTTCAAGTACTTTTTTTATCGGACCGTTTTGACTAACAGTTATTATTCCACTTTTTATGCTTTTGTAACCTTTTGCTAAAATATCTGCTTTGTATTCTCCAATTTTAAGGCTTATTGAATCTCCGCTTTTCAGTCTTTTTATTTCTTCGCCGTTAGTATTCATTAATTTTATATTTGCGCTTATTCCTTCGCCTTCAGTATCAACAATATTTAATGAAACATCTCTTGAGCTTCCTATGAAAAAATCATAAACAAAAAAAAGCACAATAAGGGCAATTATTGCGCCTATTATTATTTTTTTATTTTGCTTTAAAATTTCAATTATTGGACCTGCAGCTTCTTGTGCTTGATCCACAGGAGATTTATCATAAAGTGCATCGTCATCATAGCCTCCAGGACTATCGTATTTATCATACATCAAATATCACATTTCTTATTTTGCATTTAGTTTTCTTTTATTAATAGAAATAACATATATTAAACTTTTTCGGGTATTTAAGTTATTATGAAGATAGCTATTATTTCCTCAAAAGATTCGGAGATGGATGTTTCTTCGCTTTTGTCGGAAAAACTTTTGGAATCAATTGCAGGGCTTGAGGTAAAAACAATTATTGCTGAAAATAAACTTGAAATAATTTCAGAGGCTGCTTCTCTTGAAAATTTTGATTTAATTGTTGTTGTTCTTTATTATGAAAAAGAAACAGTGGATGTAAAAGTAGTTATGGAAAAACTTATTGATCTTGACCTTTCAGGTAAAAAAACAATGAAATTTATTGTTAATTCCGAGGAAGCTCTTAGTGTTGAAAATGAAGTCAAGAGAATTGCTGAAGCAATTACTGACAAATTTTTTGTTAAAAATAAAGATGATTTTGATGAACAATATTAATTTGTTATTTTGATTTCTTATTTTGATTTATTTTTTTTTGGAATTTTTTTCTTAGTATTAGCAGTAGATTTTTTTTCTGTTTTAGAATTTTTAGGTGTTGTTTTTTTCTTTTCTTTTAAAAATTTTTCTTTTATTGCGCCGTGTTTTTTAAGCGTATGGGCTATTATTTCGAGTTTTTCATTTTTTTCAGTGAGTTCTACAATTTTTTCTTCTTTTTTTGAAATAGTGTCTTTAAAGTGAGTAAGAAGTTCCATGTTTTGCCGTATTTCTTTTCTCATGCCGGTTATTTTTCTTTCATATTTTTCTTCAAGATCATTTCTCATTGCTATTTTTTCTTCTTGTATGTTAAGAAGCTCTTTTGAGTAAGAATTTCTAAGTTTTATTGTTTCCTGTTCAATTTCAATAAGCACTTTTTTCACATAGTCTCTTTCTTTTTTCAGCATTGTTATTAATTCAAATGTTTTTCCGATTGATTGTGCTTCAAGTTCTTCTATTCCATATACCAGTTCTTGTGTTTCCATCATTTGTCTTTCAAAATGCTGAAATGCTATTTTGTTTGATTCAAAAGCTTTTTTTGCGAGACTTGTTTGGGTTTCAAGTTTTCTTGCTAAAGCATTAAGTTCATGTTCTATTTCATTTGCAGTATTTTTTTCAACCATTCCTAAAAAAGAATGTTTTCTTGTTTCATCATATTTTTTCTTTAATGATTGTAATTCATCTTCTCTTTTTTCAAGAATGTCAAGCACATTTCTTTGCGCTGCTTTGGTATTCATTATCGGCATTCTTTTTCTTTGGAAAACTCTTATTCTTTCAACTATATAAGTGCATTTTAAAAGAAGGGAAAGAGTTTTTTGTTCAAGATCAGCATAAAGCTCAGGCACTGTAATTGTTTCAGCAATTCCCTGTAAATTTTGTTGTTTAATTTTTTTTATTCGAGATTGTTCCATTTCTTTATTTCTTTGTAAGAGAATTATCAATGTATTAATGTCTTTAAGAATTTCTTTAACTTCAGGTCTGCTTGATTCTTCACTTTTATCAATTTCAGAATCAATTTCAGTGAATAATTCATTAAGTTCTTCAAGTCTTGGAAGAATATCCACTATTGTATAGACAAATCCATCTCTGCTAAGTTCTGACCATTTTCTTGCATTAACCTTTTCTCTTAGTATTGCAATTTCTTTTTCAATGGCTTCACTTATTTGCCTTAAATCAGTCATTATTATCAGAGTAAACTATGCGTTTTCTAATATATATTTGTTGAGTCGGTCTTCTGAAAGATGTGTTTAGCAGATAATACTTAAATTATCTGTTAATTCAATTTTTTTTGTTTAAAGGGAGTTTATTATACAATTTTGTACTTTTCTAATAAAATGGAGATTTCACATAAAAAAGGAATTCATTTCAAGGCTGAAAATGAAATTTTTGTAGACGCTTCTGGGATTAAAAATAAAGAAGCTTTGATTACTCATGCTCATTCAGATCATGCAAAAACAAGTTCTACAAATACTTATTATTTAACTCCTGAAACAGCGTCTTTGATAAACCCAAAAGGGGCTTCTTTGAAAAAAGTTAAAATGAATAAAAAATTCAATCTTAATGGTTTTGATTGCAAGTTTGTTTCTTCGGGGCATATTCTTGGTTCTGCTCAGCTTGAGGTTTGCAATGATATTACTGCTGTTCTTACTTCTGATTTCAAATTGCAAAAAAGTATTCTTTTTGATGGTGCAGAAATTATTCCTTCTGATGTTTTGATTATGGAGGCAACTTTTGGCAGACCTGAATTTATTTTTCCTTCGCGTGAGCAAGTTTATGAGGATATGTTGAGGTGGATAAATACTCAAATTAAAAGAAAAAGTTTTGTTGTACTCGGAGGTTACAGTACGGGCAAGGCACAGGAATTAACAAAATTAGTAAATGAGCTCACAGGTGAAACTCCTTTAGTGTATGAAAAAATTTTTGAACAAAATAATGCATATGAAAAAAATGGAGTAAAACTTGGGGATTATGAATTGCTTAATCATAATGCAAAAGATCATCATGTTTTGATAATGCCTCCGCACTTAATCAATGATTATTTACTTTTAGCTTTACAGCATGAACTAAAAAGAAATGTTGAGCCTGCTATTGCAACTGGCTGGAAAAAGCATTCGCGTTACAAAACTTTTCCTATTTCTGATCATGCGGATTTCAATGATCTTTTGAAATATGCAAAAGAAAGCGAACCGAAACTTGTTCTTACTACTCATGGTTATGAAGAGGATTTGGCCCGTTCAATAAAAAGAAAATTAGGAATTAATGCAAGGCCATTATCAAGGAATGGTCAGAAAACTATTGGCGAGTTTTAAGTTTTTTTAATTAGTCTTTTTTTTAGTAAATGCGCATCTCTTACAAGAGCAGTTATTTTTAAATTTGATTCATCAAATGTTTTAATCATTGTTTCAATGGCTTCCGGATTTATTCTTTGAGCAATAATAGTAATATTTGTAGGTGAAATTCCCTGTTCAATTCCATGAACGCTTCCTTTTTCTTCAGCTCTTTCAACAACAGATTGATTCAGTATTCGTCTTCTTTCAAGTTCTTCTTCACTCATTCCTCTTGCTCTTCTTTTTTCTTCTCGGTCTTTGCGTCTTTGTGTTTTTTCTGTAAGTTTTTGGTGTATTTTTTTTGCTTCAACCATTTCTCCTTTTTTTGCATGAAGGATCATTTGAAGAGTTTCTCTCCAAAAATGCAAATCAACCATTGAATTGTGAATTTTTTCGACTGTATAAATCCACGCCGAATTTCTTTTTTCACGCGGAACATTTGCAACATTTTCTGTTCTTTTTTTTAAAACTTCAATTTCTCCTGGGATTTGTTCAAATTTTTGTTTAAAAGAAATAGTTCTTGTTTCTGCAGGTTTTGGTTTTCTTTTTATCTCATGTCCAGTAATCACTCTTGTCGGTTCTTCAATTCGTGTTGGTTCCTCAATTATAGTTCTTTTAGAATGAGTTGTATTTTCTCTATGAGGTCTTACGGGTGTTTTTGCCATATTTATCTATTATTAGGGGTATATTTAACTTTATTCAATCCAATTCAAAACCAACATATTTAAGGGTTTTTGAAGTGTTTCCTATAGGGGAATTTTATGCTTAGAACACACACTTGCGGAGAATTAGACAAAAAATTACTTGGAGAGGAAGTAACACTTATTGGTTGGATTGATACTAGAAGAGATCATGGTAATCTTACATTTATTGATTTAAGAGACAGATACGGCAAAACACAGGTTGTTCTAAACCCTGAGGTAAATAAAAAAGCCCATGAATTGGGAAAGGAAATTAGAAGAGAATTTGTTATTCAAATAAAAGGCAAAGTAAATGAACGTCCAAAAGGAACTGAAAACAAAAAGTGGACTACTGGCGAAATTGAAATTGAAACCAATGAACTTAAAATTATTACAAAAGCCGAACCTTTACCTATTGAAACAAATGATAAAGCACAATCAAGTGAAGAAGCAAGGCTTACTTATAGATATTTAGATATGCGTTCTGAAGAAATGCAAAAGAATTTGATTGCAAGACACAAAATTGTAAAACTTGCAAGGGACTTTTATTCTGATAATAATTTTATTGAAATCGAAACTCCTATTCTTGCAAAATCAACTCCTGAAGGTGCAAGAGATTATCTTGTTCCAAGCAGAGTAAATCCAGGAAAATTTTTTGCTTTGCCTCAAAGTCCTCAAATTTTCAAACAATTGCTGATGCTTTCTGGTTTTGATAGGTACATGCAAATTGCAAGATGTTTTAGGGATGAAGATTTAAGAGCTGACAGACAACCCGAATTGACTCAAATCGATGTTGAAATGAGTTTTGTTGAAGAAGAGGACATAATGGAAATTCATGATAAATTAATGCATAAAATTTTCAAAGAATTTTTGAATATTGAAATCAAACTTCCAATTCCTAAATATTCTTATCCTGAGGTAATTGAAAAGTATGGGATTGACAGGCCTGATTTAAGATTTGGATTAGAGTTGGTTAATGTTACGGATATTCTGGGTAATGATAAATTCAATGCTTTTAATTCTGTTGTAAAAGATGGCGGAATTATAAAAGCAATTAAAGTTGATAATAAATCGGATTTTTCAAGAAAAGAAATTCAGGCTCTTGAAGAGCAGGTAAAAATTTACAAAGCAAAAGGCCTTGCATTTTTCAAAGTAGAAGATGAAGTTGAAGGGCAAGTTGCAAAATTCTTTTCCGAAGAAGCAATCAAAAAACTTGTTGAAAAATGCGGTGCAAAAAAAGGGGATGCAATTCTTGTTGTTGCAGGTCCTGCTAAAATAGTTAATGATTCTCTTGGTTTTTTAAGAAATCATCTTGCTGAAAAACTTGGTTTGATTAAGGAAGGTCAATGGGAACTTTTATGGGTAAAAGATTTCCCTATGTTCGAGTGGGATGAAGAAGAAGGAAGGCCAAAATCAATGCACCATCCATTCACTTCGCCAAAAATTGAGGATTTGCATTTACTTGAAAAAGAACCTCTAAAAGTAAGAAGTATTGCTTATGACCTTGTGTTGAATGGAATAGAATTGGGCGGAGGTTCAATTAGAATTCATAGTTCTGAAGTTCAGGCAAGAGTTTTCAGGGCTCTTGGAATAAGCGATGAAGAAGCGCAGGAAAAGTTTGGATTTATGATGAATGCATTCAAATACGGTGCTCCTCCGCATGGGGGAATTGCATTTGGATTAGATAGAGTAATAATGCTTCTTGTTGGTGCTGAAAGCATAAGGGATGTTATTGCATTTCCTAAAAACAAGGCTGCTGTGTCTTTAATGGATGGTTCGCCAAGCGGTGTTGACGACAAACAACTTAAGGAGCTTCATATAAAAAAAGATTTGAAAAAGTGATTCGATGCCAAAGCCGTTAGTTGATAAAAAAATGATTTTGGAAGTGGCATCCAATGCACGTTTAAAATTAAGCGAAAAAGAAATTGAAAAATTTGTCCCTCAATTAAAAGAAGTTCTTGAATATTTTTCAAAAATAAACGAGCTTGATGCTGAAAATGAAGAACCTTCCTTTCAGCCTATTTCTGTGAAAAATATTTTTCGTGAAGATACTATTGGAAAATGCATTTCTCAAGAAGAAGCTTTATCAAACACAAAAAATAAAAAAGACGGCTATTTCAAAGGCCCGAAGGTGGTGTGATGAAATGTCCAAAAACATAAAACAATTTGTTAAGGCTGTTTCTTCAGGAGAAATTTCTGTTCTTGAACATGCGCATAAAATTGCAGAAGAAGTTGAAAAAAAGAACCCTGAATATAATCATTTGAATTTTTTTGATAAAAAAAATTTTATTTCACAAGCTGAATCAATTGAAAAAAAAATTAAAACTGAAAAAACAGAAAAAAAAAGACTTCTTGGCGTGCCTATCACTGCAAAAGATTGTTTGTGTGTAAAGGGAATGCATTCAAGAGCAGGCGCAAAAATTCTTGAAGGTTACAAACCTATTTTTGATGCGACTGTAATTGCTAGGGTAAAAAAAGAAGGCGCAATTATTATTGGTAAAACCAGCCAAGATGAATTCGGGTTTGGGACATTTTCAGTAAATCATACTGCTGGAAAAATTCCTTTGAATCCTATTGATAAAGAAAGGAGTTGTGGCGGTTCATCTGGGGGTGCTGCTGGTTTTACAGCTCTCACAAAATATACTCATGCTGCAATTGCAGAAAGCACTGGCGGTTCAATTGCATGCCCTGCATCATTTTGCGGGGTTTCATCAATTACTCCTACTTATGGGCGTGTTTCAAGGTATGGTTTAATGGATTATGCAAATTCGATGGACAAAATCGGCACAATGGGAAAATCAATTGATGATTGTGCAGAACTTTTGAATGTAATTGCAGGAAAAGATGAAAAAGATTCCACTTCTCTTGATTCAGAGGAAATTAAATTGGAAAAATTAAATAAAATAAAAATCGGAATCCCAAAAGAGCTTATGGGTGCAATTGAAAATAAAGAAATAAAAAAAATTGCTGAAAAAAAAATTAATGAAGCAGAATCTTTTGGTGCTCAGCTAGAGGAAATTTCTTTGCCTCTTAATACTGAATATGGAATTGCTACTTACTATTTGATTGCAATGACTGAAGCATCAACAAATCTTGCGAAATATTGCGGCATGCGATATGGGTTTGAAAAAAATCTGGATGAATCATTCAATCAATATTTTTCAGATGTAAGAAGCGAAGCTTTTGGCGAAGAGGCAAAAAGAAGAATTATGATTGGTACTTTTGCTAGAATGTCTGGTTTTAGAGATGCTTATTATTTGAAAGCAATGAAAACAAGAACTCTTTTGATAAAAGAATTCAAAAGTTTATTTAAAAAAGTTGATTTTCTTGCATTTCCTTCCATGCCTATGGTTGCACCTAAATTTTCAGAAATTGAAAAACTTTCGCCTCTTGCTCATTATGCTGCTGATTTATGTACTGTTTCAGTAAATCTTGCAGGAATGCCGCACGCAACAATCAATGCAGGTTCACTAAATGAAATGCCTGTTGGTTTGATGATTGCGGGGAATCATTTGGATGATTCAAGAGTGCTTTCATTGGCTTCTCAGTTGGAGGCGAAAAAATGAAAGAACAAAGTGTTGCTGAAAGAGCTTGTATTGAAGCAGGAAAAGTTGCCTTGA
>CAYMWD010000013.1:0-11565 GCA_964394025.1 uncultured archaeon
ATCTGTTTTGCGCCTTGAGCTTTTTTTGCACCCAATCTTAATTGATTATCTTTAAAGCCAAAATTGAAATGTTGATAACCCGAATTATCGCCAAAAACCCAGCCATCAGAATTATTATTTGGTTTTACCCACGCAGAAAAAGTAAATGATTGCGCATCACCTTGAACAGGCGCGCCCCAGTTTACAGAAACAAAATTAGAATTAAAATTTCCTGCTTGATTTTCTTTTCCGACTGCATAAGAAGGACAGGAAGTGCATGAAGTATTATAATAATTCGAAGAAGAATCAGAAATTGAATTATCAAATTTTAATTCAAGAACAGTATCACTTGAATTAGAAATTAATGTATTTCTACAAGAACTTTCACATGAACCAGCAAAATCACAAACATCATTTGTATTAGGATTTGAATCACCACAATCTGAATCTGAAAAACATTCCACTGAACATTGCGAAAATGAACTTTCATATGCACCAATATCCCATGCATTACCTTTAGGGCGTACTCCATCCCCAAGATCATAAATTGCAAATCCTGTTCCAGGATTAATTCCAGAATCAACAGCAGGGCTATTTTCAGTCAACCGGTAATTCCCGTCAAGAAGAGGATTAGCAAGTTCGGTATCAATATCAAAACCAAGTGCCTGTAATTCACTTATTTCAAAAGTATAATTTCGTGGTGGATTAAATAAACCATTACTTGTAAATGTTTCACCCGGATAACTAAACTGATAACTTCCGCTTTCAGAATAATAAAGATTGTTATTGCATGCATTAAGAGAAGAACCTGTTCCCAAAGAAAATGGAATTACTTTATTTTTTCCTAAAATAATATTATTGTATATTTTATGCCCCGAATTATCTGTGTTATACAAAATTCCTACTATTTGATTATTAGAAGTTGAAACAATAGTATTATTGTAAACTTTTGAATTTGAAACAAGGTGTCCTAAATTATAAGATGGATTTGGACCGCCTAGTTCAATAAAATGAAGTGCGTCCCCTGAAGAACTCCCATCATTAGGACCTGCAATAAGAAGATTGTTGTAAACTTCAGTTCCTATAATCCACCCAGCATCTGCAAGAATCCACGCAGTAGCAGGATGTCCATCAGTTGAAATATCAGGCCCAATAATATTGTTGTAAATTTTTATACCTTTAAGAGGATCAGTTGTATTAGGTGTTCCAAAAAATTTTATGCCGTCATTGTAAGCCCAATTTGTAGTATCATACATTCTATTATGATGTACAAGTATATTGTCTCCATCATTTTGAGTCACACCACTAGAAAAAAGCAGTACTCCAACATTATAGGCTGTGTTATTGTTGATGTTTATACCTGTATCTTCTGACAACCCTGCTCTTATTGCATGCCCCACTCCATGAATAATATTATTGTGTATAGAACTGTAACTAGAATTTGTGAGCTTGATTCCTACTGAAGAAGTGTTTGTACCTACATCCCCAAATCTACCGGGGTAATTTGGATTTTCAAACGTGCCCACTGATTGGTAAATGTTTGCAATTTCTAAATATTTAACTTCACAATAATCACAATTATACAAAAGAACTCCTGTATTTCCTGAAATTGAATTATCAGTAGAATCTACTTTATAATAAGTGAAATAGCCTTTGGTTCCTGTGTTAGTACTTTCAATAAGACCATTCTCGCCACCATCAATTACAATATAATTGTAACCAGAAGAATGAATTGCTCCGCCCGTATTACTATTAGGATATCCGCCAAAACAAGGAGATGTTATAACAGCATCAGGCTCAAAGTAAATTGTTATTGGTTTTCCTGATGTTCCAGAACCATGAATTTCAATTGCAGTTTGAAGCGCAGGAATAGTAAAAATCCCACACAAATGAACCGTGTCACCTGCACCAATTTGTCCTTCCTCAGAACCCCAGTTAGCAGAATTATTCAACCATGAAAGAGATTTAGCACTAGCGCATGACACACCAGTACCAGAACCATTTTGTGAAACATAAACATTCGCTGAATCTGTTGGAAGTGAACCTTCAAACTCATAAGCCCCAATATCCCATCCACCATCTGTGCCTCTTACTACACCATACAAGTCAACAGAATCAAAATCTGTTCCGAGTGTTTTTCCCGTGTTAATTGGAAGCACTCCTGTTGCTGATGGATTAAGCTCAAAGTTAAGTGCACTTCTGCTGACAAACGGGTCGGACGAGCCTAAGATTGTAGTTGCACCTAAATCAGAACAGTCAACATTAAAAGGTGCGGTAAGGGGGTTGTCATCATAGCACCAGTTGTTTTCACATAAAGAAGCAGTGCAACTAAGGTAAGCTTGGTCACCGCCTGAAATGTCAGTTCCAAGAGGATACCAGATGTTGTTGTAAACATAGTTATTTGAGCCTCCTGCAATCACTACCCTACCCCCAAAATTTCCGCCAGTGTTTGAAAAAACATTATTGTATATTTTCCAGCCGTTCACAAAGTAACCTTCATCTGCTTTTCCGCCCATTATGAGCGCGTTGTTTCTTACCACATTTGGATAGGCACTTGTATCAGCAAAAACGTTGCCGTAAATCTCCCAGTCATCCGCATGAAAAGAAGACGGTTCCCACACAGCTATGTCAGCAGTAGTAGATGCATAGCCGACAGCAGCATTGTCAATCAGCAGGTTGTTTCTTATTATCCACCTGTCGGTAACACTCATTCCCCTTATAAGCTCTTTTCCAAAAGTGGGGCCCATGTAATTTTTTTCAACCGTAATATCGCTTGCATTAATTCCTCTTATCGCGTACCTTATGTTGTGAAGATAAGAGTAGCCTAGGTAAATTTTGGAAGAGCCTGAAATGTAAATTCCTGTTCCCACCACACACTGTGTTTCGCCGTCATCATCGTCGCTTATGTCAATGTACTTCAAATTAATGTTTTCATTTCCGCTTGAAAGATTAATAACTCTCATGTTGTTTATGGACACAGGGGTTGAAGAGCAGACAGACGGGTTTGCGTCAGAAATCAGCCTTATACCATAACTGCTTTTGTCAGCCCAGTCATTTTCATTTCGAGTCTGACCGTTAATTTCAAGGTAATCCATGTTAATGGAAAAAACGTTACCGTAAGTAGCACTTGCATCAAAAAGTGCCTGTTCTGTACCATAAGAAGAAATCCACCCAGTACTAGTGCCATGATTAGAAACAGTAGCTTTTTTTATGTACACCCAATCAGTACCAGAAGCTGCAGTAAAATTCCACGATCCAATGTAATGCCCTCCTGCAACATAATAAGTGCCCCCTCTTTGAAGAGAGGAAGGAAAACCAGCAAACGCATTAGACCAAGAAGAACCATCCCTAGATCCAGAGCCTGAAGGAGTAACATAAAAAAGAGCAGAAGGCACGTTTGGATTGCTGGTTATTTCAACATTGTTTGAAACATGAGCAAATGAAGGAGTGCTTGGGCAGCTTGAAAATACTAAAAATCCGCCACCAGTTGACTGACCCCATTGATTGTCATAAACATTTATTGCTTCAGCACCGCCAGGTATTCTGCAGTCATATTTTATTGCAGTATCAAAATTCCACCATGTGTTGTTGTAAATATTTACTGTTCCGTATGATAAGGCGTAATCAGAAAGCAGAATAATGCTGTCCGTTTCTGAATCATGAATATAATTATTTGAAATTGTAAGCGTGTGCCCTGGGCTTACCCCCGGGTAAACTGAAATAACATCTCTGTGCACAGTTGTTCCGGAGTCTGTAAGGCCTGTGAATTCACAATTATCAATTGTGATATTCTCAGAAGTGTCAACACTTAATTGATCTTCTCCTAGCGTTCCAATTATTTTACAATCACTTACAATTGAATCAGGAGCATAAATTCTCACAGGAATCCCCCAGTCACTCACCCCAGGAACGAATGAAGAATAATCACTTGTAAAATTTTTGAATGTGATGTTAGTTGCATTTTCAGTGTAATACCCTAAAAAAACACCAGCCATTGAATCGATTGCTTTTATCAGAAATTTTGTTTTATCAACTCCATCAAGAATAATGTAACTGTTGTAAAGTTTAATTTGTGCATTAATAGTTACTGTACCATTGTGCCCTGTTTCTGTTGAACGTTTTATTGTTATTGGATTAACAGAAGTTCCGCTTTTTTGCGTAATAAGTTTTGTGTTATAGGATTTACCGCTGCTTCCACCATCAATATAAATCGTGTCTCCTGCAGTAACAGAAGTCCAGTTTATCTGGTCTAACTCGGTCCAAGCATTATTCCAACTGTTTCCAGTTGAATTGTTTCCGTTTTCAGAAACATACCAATTAGTAGCACTCACAAAACCTGAAATTAGAATCAATAAAATTAATAGAAAAACTGCACGCATTGATTAAAAGAAGCAATAAGTAGTATAAAATTATTATTATTTAAACAAAATTAACCAGCACAATAAGTAATAATAATTTTTTCAATTTCAACAGAAACTTCATCAATTGGAGCAATGCTACAATTTCCAGTACCAGTGTCAAAAGTAATTGCATTTGGATTTGACAAATCAAGCTGTGAAACATCAACATTTATTTCATTTCCTGAAGGATTATCAGTAATATTTGAAACTAAATTATCATTAATGTAAAAACAATGCTTCAAAGAATTATTCCAAGAACTTGTTGATGAAATTGAAAGTTTTCCATCAATTGGAACACCAATTGGGGAAAGAGAAAAAGTAATAGGACCTGCCCTTGGATTTCCTCCAACTCCAGTACAACCACCTGCGCAATTGCTTACAAGAATTTCAGAAATATTGATTTCTTCTAAAACAGGATTTTCACAATCACCTGTAATTGATCTTTTTAATTTTTGAAGAGAAGAATAATTTGTATTAACATTTGAACCACCTTCATCACCAAAACCTATTGCAACAGAAATAACCAAAATAGCGAGAAGCATTGCTCCACCAACAAGAATAATATATTCCATTGAAGATTGAGCTTTATTCGATGAAATTCTAAACATATGTAATAAAATCGAGTGAATAATAGTATATAATAATTATCTTACTCCATGAATAGTAACAAATATGCTAAAAATGGGATAAAATGAAGTTTGAAGATTTTCTCAAATCAATAAGAGCAATTAACTGTGCACTTGCTTCAGCAGGAGTATTTGTAGGGCATAGTGTTGCGAATGGCTCGATTATTTTAAGCGAAGAACTATTTTTGGGGATGTTTGTAGCATTTAGTATTACTGCAGCAGGAAATCTAATTAATGATTATTTTGATTATGCAATAGATAGAAAAATGGGAAAACAAAACCCGCTTATAAACGAAGAAAAAGACAGGCAAAAAATATTGAGATTTTCAATAATTCTTTTTGCAGTCGGACTTTGGGGTTCTTCACTTCTAAATTCAGAAGCATTTGGGCTAAGTGCACTTGCAGTAATTGTACTTTTACTTTATTCATCAGTAATGCGTGAACTCAAATATGTTGGAAATTTATTTGTTGCACTTGGAACATCATTAACACTTGTATTTGGGGCAAGTATAATCGGAAATTATGAATTAATAGTTTATTTTGCAGTATCTGCATTTTTTGCAAACTGGGCAAGAGAAATAATAAAAGATGCTGAAGACATTAGCGGAGACGAAGGAGTAAAAAAAACTTTACCAATGATTATGAGCACAAGCAAAATCAAATTTACAGTAATAACTCTTTATTCACTTGCAATAGGAATAGCATTATCAGCATGGGGATTGGGATTAATTACAGGACCTTATTACATTCTTATTATTTTGATTTCAGCAGCATTATTTTTTGTTTCATGGGACTTTCTTAACAAAAAGAAATTATGGAAAGCTCAACAATATAGCAAACACGCAATGATGACTGCACTAATAGCTTTCTTGGCGGCAGCAATATGAACCGAGAAGAAACAATACAAAAAACAATACAAGTACTTAAAAAAAATAATTTTTTAGTGAATAATTTTCTACAATCCAATTCCTGCTTTGATATTGTTGCAAAAAAAGAAGAAAACACACTTCTTATCAAAGTTTATGAAAATATTGATTCATTCAGAAATGAACAGGGAGATGAACTAAAAAAACTTTCAAAAGTAATTAATGCAAACTGCATTATTATTGGAAGCAAAACCAAAGTTTTTGAACTTGAAAATAATACAGTTTATTTCAGGCAGGATATTCCTGCAGTTAATGTTTATACTTTTGAAAAATCAATAAACTCACAGGAACCGATTGTAAGACATTTTAAAGGAAAAGATATTGTTGACATTGATTCTGAAAAACTTTCTTTGCTTAGAAAAGAAATGGATTTATCTCTTAAGGAACTTGCTGAAAAACTAGGGGTTGCAACTGAAACTCTTTATCGTTATGAAAAAGGAGCAAGCACTTCGCTTGAAACTGCACAAAAAATGGAAAATGAATTGAAAAATACTCTTGCAAAAAAAGTCGATATTTTCAAAAAAAATTATAATGAAGACGTAATAGATGATTTGCCTAGCGAAGATCTTCTTGAAAAAATGCATGATATTGGGCTTAGAATGGCATTGTTTTCACATTCCCCATTTGATGCCTACGGCCAGAAAGAAAAATTATTCATTAGTTCAGGGAAAGGAAAATTGGATTTGCCGAAAAAAGCTTTTGAACTTAAAAAAATAAGCACAGTTGTTGATACTGATTCAATTCTGATTACTAAAGAATACAAATACAAATCTATTAACGGAATTCCAATTATTCAAGAGCATGATTTTGATACAATCAGCAAACCAAAAGACATCAGAAAATTTTTAGACGAAAGAGAAGATGATTAAATGAATTTTGAAGATGAAAGAAAAAAACTCACAGAATACATTTCAGGGTTTGCAGTAAAAAGTGAAAAAATAAAAAAAGCATTTATTGCAGTAAAAAGAGAAAATTTTGTAACTGAAAATAAAGAACATAGTTATGAAGATACTGCAATGCCTATTGGTTTTGGGCAAACTATTTCACAACCAAGCACAATAGCAATAATGCTTGAACTTCTTAATGCAAAAGAAGGGGAATCAATAGCTGAAGTTGGGTCGGGCTGTGGTTATACTGTTGCATTACTTTCACATTTAGTGGGAGAAAAAGGAAAAGTGATTGGAATTGAAATGCTGAAAGAACTTGCAGAAAAATCAAAAAAAAATCTGAAAAAAGAAGGAATAAAAAATACATTAATAATTAATGCAGACGCGTCTCAAGGAATTGACGAGCTATGCTCAAAAAAGTTTGACAAAATTCTCATAAGCTGTGCTTGCCCTTTTGTTCCTAAAAAAATATTTGATATGCTTAAAGAAGACGGCAGAATAGTTGCTCCTGTGGGTGATGCTGGAACACAGGTTCTTGAAATAATGTTCAAAAAAGACGGAAAGCCATTCAAAAAGAGTTATGATGGCGACATATTTACTTTTGTACCCATGAAAAGCAAAATATTTGATTACTGAAATCTATAATTGCTTTTTTTGGAACTTACAAATACTTTTTTTCCTTTTATTTTTGTTTCAGAAAGAGCATAATCTGAAATAAAATCTTTTACAGACTTATTTTTTGGTTTTTTGAAAATCTTTATTGGATTATCAAACTGTTCTATTTTTCCACAAATCATCACTGCAATCTTATCGCTCAAAAAAAACGCATCATCAATATCATGAGTAACCATAATTGCAGTAATTCCTGTTTTTTCCTGAAGTTCTTTTAGCAAAAATTTCATTTTTTCCTTTAACGGAGCATCAAGCCCATTAAGAGGCTCATCTAAAAGAAGAATTTTTGGATTGTATGCTATTGCTCTTGCAATAGCAACTCTTCTTTTTTCCCCGCCGCTTAATCTTGTGACATTTCTTTTATCAAAACCATTCAAGTGCACTAATGAAAGAGCAGTTGCAACTTTTTTTTCAATATTTTTTTCTTTTTTCATTTTAAGGCCAAATGCAACATTTTCAAAAACATTTAAATGTGAAAAAAGCGCTTCATTCTGAAAAACAAAACCAACATTTCTTTTTTCCGGCTCAAAAGAAGTGATGTTTTTTTCATCAAATAAAATAATACCCGAATCGGGAATTTCAAGCCCTGAAATAATTCTAAGCAGAGTTGTTTTTCCGGAACCGCTGGGACCTACAAGAGAAACAAAAGAGCCTGAATCGATTTTAATTGTAAAATCAGAAATTCCCCAATCTTCAAATTTTTTGTTTATTTTTTTTAACTCAAGTTTCATTAAAACACCTGCACATTTTTAGATAATTTTTCAATCGCATAAAAGCAAAGGAAACTGATTGATATTAAAATTACTCCCATTGCTGATGCGGCATAAATATCAAAAGTAGTAATCAGCCTGTAAATGTAAACCGGCATTGTCGCATAAATACCATCATACAAAACAAGCACAAACCCTAATTCGCCAAGAGAAACTGCGAATGAAAAAACAACTGCTACAAGCAAGGCTGATTTTATTCGCGGAAATTGTATTTTTTTGAATACCTGTAAATAATCTGCTCCAAGTGTACGTGCAGTATCAATGCTCTCAGAGTCTATTTTGTTCATTGCATTACTAATAACCCTGAATGCAAATGGAAAAGCAAGTATTGAATGTCCTATTGCAATTACCAGTAAATTTCCTGACCCGAATCCAAGCATATAACCAAAAGCAAGAGTAATCAAGGAGATTGCAATAGCTGAATTCATAAAAATTTCCACAAAAGAAAATTTTGATTTTCTAAAAGAAGCCATAAGACCTGCAAAAGTTGAAATTACTGAAGCAATTATTGCAATTAAAATACTATAAAAAATTGAAAGCAAAGGGGTTGTTCCAAGCAGACTCGAAGACTCTGAAAATAATATTTTTTCAAAATACTTAAAAGTAAAATTTCCTGAAGGGTCAAAAAATGAAAATACAATAAGAGCAAATATTGGAAGAATAATGAAAGAAATTATCAGCAAAAGAAATGAAGATTCAAAAAAACCCCGCACTGAAAAAGGCGATAATTTTTCAGGTTTTTCAGTGAACAGCTGTTCCTGTATAGAATATTTTTTTGAAAAGAAAAGATAAATAAAAACAAATATCGAAAGTAATGCAAACTGAAATATTGCAAGAAAAGAAGCCAATTTAAAATTAAGATTTTGTGAAATCTGCCTAAAAATTTCAACCTCAAGAGTAGTAAAACTTATTCCGCCTAAAGTTATTACAATTGCAAAACTCATGAAACAATAAATGAATACAAGAGAAGCAGAAGCAAGAATTGCAGGAATTAACTGAGGCAGAGTTATTCTGAAAAATACATTTAATTTACCCGCGCCAAGTGTTTTAGCTGATTCTTTCATGGTTACATCAATATTTTCCCACGAATTGGAAACAAAACGCATTACAAGCGGAAAATTATAGAATACATGTGCAATAATTATCCCTGAAAAACCATACAAAAACTGTATGTGCTCACTGAATCCAAAAAATGTTTTCAGAAAATTATTTGCCCACCCATTGTTACCAAAAACTATTACAAAAGAAAGCACAATAAGAATTGAAGGAAAAACAAATGGAACAAGACTTACTGATTTTATTATTTTTTTTCCTGGAAAATCACGTCTAGCAATAATATATGCTGCGGGAATTCCTATTAAAACTGAAAAAAAAGTTGAAACAAAAGCTTGAAAAAATGAATTCCAAATTAAACGCTTATTTGAAATAATTGTCTCGAAAAATGATTGTATTGATTCAAAACCAAAAGAGAATGCTTTTGAAAAAATTAACAGCAGAGGGTACAAGAAAAATATTAAGAAAAAAAGTAAGACAGCAATATTTGCTATCATTCTGAAGTCATTATTTTTTCCCATTCTAAAATCCATTCTTCTTGTTTTTCATAAATTAAACTAGATTCTAACTCAAGTTTTGTAGCCGGGTTTATTGCATAATCAATAAATGCTTGAGGAAACTCAATTTTACTATTTACCGGAAACATGAATTGATGAAAAGGGATTTCCTGTTGAAACTCTTTTTCAAGAGTAAATTCGATAAATTTCTCAGCAAGTTCACGCTTCTTTGTTCCTTTTACAATTCCAGTGCCTTCAATCTGCAAATAATGGCCTTCTTTAAATTCCGCTGCAAGATAATGATTTATTCCTTCAAATTCAGCATAATAAGGCGGAGAGGTAGCATAGCTCAAATAAATTGGCGCTTCCCCTGCACTAAAAAGCCCTGCGGATTCATCCCACCCATTAGTAACAATAAGCACATTGGGCTTGAATTCTTCCCAGAATTCTTTATACCCAGGGTCTCCGTAAACTTCTATTGACCAAAAAAGCAATGCTAATCCAGGCGAAGAACTTCTAGGGTTTTGAATTACTATTTTCTTTTTTAATTCAGGATTAAGAAGCGAATCAAAACCATCAAGAGAGGTAGTTATTTTTTCAGAATCGTATACAAATGCAATAAACCCATAATCATAAGGAGTCAAATACCCTTCGTCATCAAATCTCAAATCTTTAGAAACAAGGTTTATATTTGAAGGAGTGAATTTTTCAAGAACTCCTGATTCAGTTGCCTTATGAAAAAGACTATTATCAATCCCAATTACTAAATCTGCTTTTGGAGAATCCTTTTCCAAAATTAAAGTACTAAGAAGCTGGCCCGCATCTCCTTTGGCTATTACATTTACTTTACAATTGCATTGCTCTTCAAAAATAGGAATTACTTTTGGACCCAAACCATATTCTGAAATCATTGAATCATAAGTGTAAATTGTTAATTCATTTTCTGTTTCATTTGGTATTGCACAACCTGAAAAAAGAACAGCTAAAACAAAAATTATTGCAAAAATTTTATTCAAATCAGTAACCATAAAAAAACTCAAAGGTAAAGCATTTAAAATTAGAACCATTTTCTAAAATGAACACAGAGCAATAATCCGTCTTTGAACGTAATCGAAGCTTTTTTGCTTTTAAACTCATTACTGAGGCCTATTCCAATACCAAACCTAAGATTGTAATTTTTAAGCTCATATTTGAAGCCTTTAAGAGTAAGATTTTTTACATCGCCGTTAATTGGAAATAAAGAAATTATCTCCCCAGGAACTCCGACAACAGATAATTTTTTTGGTACTAAATAAATTTCCTGATTTTCATGAATTATTTTTGCATTAATCTTTTCAGGAATATTTAGAAGAAGAAAAACATTAGTAAGGGTCATATCTGCTCTTGACCCAAGTGCGCCTAAAATTATTACTTCACGGAATTTCTTTTCAGCACAGTAATCAAGCGCAAGTTCCAAATCAATTTTGTCTTTTTCACGCGGAAATTTTATGAATTCCGATTTTTTGAATTTTTTAAGTGAACTTTTTGTTATTGAATCCATATCCCCAATAATCAAATTAGGAACAAACTTGGTTTTGGATAATTTATTTGCTCCGCCATCAACAGCAATAATAAAATCATCTTTTCCAATATGTGAAAAAAGATACTTTGTGTTAACGCTTCCATTGCACACTATTACCGCGCGTTTCATGAAAATGTTCTGGCTCAAACAGTTAATTAAGGTTTTGATGCCAATCATTGTATGAACCAAATGGG
>CAYMWD010000014.1:0-11078 GCA_964394025.1 uncultured archaeon
AAGATAAAAAAGAAGAAACAATGTCGCGATAAAAGGCAGTTAGGTTTCTTTTCTTTTGTTAATGTGAAAATATTTAAATTTTAGAATTTCAACTGAGTGTAAAAACGCGGGAAGAGGGATTCGAACCCCCGAGTGCGTGTGCACAACAGTTTTCGAGACTGCCGCCTTGGACCGCTCAGCCATCCCCGCAAGCTTTTTCTTTTCTTACCAAGAAAATAAAAACCTTGACCAAAAAGAAAAGAACTGCTTTGCTGAATCAAAATGAAAGAAACTATTAATTCAATGTTTTTTCTTTTGATTTGAAATAAATAGCCTTAATTAAGGTTAAAAATATGATTAAAAAAAAGAAGAAAAGCAAGGTCATTGACCTTACTTTTTAATTGCTGCGTAAATTACTCCGCCAACTAATCCTAGAATAGCGCCGAAAATCATTGCGAACGGGATTGCGATTATCATTGCGATAAGGCCAATTCCTGCGCCTATTGCACCGCCAGTTGGGTCACCGCCTATCATTCCCATTCCTGCTGTTCCTGCTAAACCAAGAAGAGCGAAAGGAATTGAAATAATACTTCCTGCTAATGAAGCAATTATTCCTGCGATTGCTCCGCCTACTGCTCCATTAGCCATGTCGGTTTTTGCTCCGCCTGCAACTTTTTGAGCTCCAAGATAACCAATAACAACTGCAATTATCAAACCAATTGGTGCAAGAAGTAATGATATTATTCCACCTATTACTGGAATAAGTCCTATTACGTTTGTTATTATTGCCCAAACGATTCCAATCATTGCTGCAAGTTTCCAGGTTTTGGAGATTGCTGCTTTAATATCCATTGTTTTTTTCACCTCCTTTAAGTGAATGATTTGTAGTACTAAATGATTGGCTATATTTAAAGTTATCTAAATCGTAGATTGTCGAAAAAAAGAATAACAAGGAAACCTTATTTGGTTTCCTTGAATACTTGTGCAAACATTGTATTGCTTGTTGTTGCAAGCAAAAAAGTTGCTAAACCCATTCCTACAAGTGAACCAATAATTGGTACAATTGAAAGAATAGTTGCGATTACACCTAATACGAATCCGTAGATAAAAGTCACTACTACAGTTGACCAAAAAGGAACTGTAAGAACTTTCTTGACACATCCGCCTATATTAAATGCTGACATTATTGAGCCTGTTTTAAGGTAATACATTACGCCCATTAATGAGAGTGCTCCTCCAATTACTGCAAGTATTATTGCTGCAGTAAAAAACAAGCCTCCTGCTGCAAGAGCTCCTATAATCCCAGTTATTAATGCTTCTTGATTTCCTTGCATTACTGCATCAAAAACAACTGTGATTGTTGCTGCTGCTCCTACCAATCCAACTATTATTGCAGGAATCTGATATACTAATGAAATTACAAAACCAATTATAATATCTTTAATATATTGAACTAATTCATTTGGATCCCATTTAGGCATCTTGTTGTTTCCTTTCAAAGTATTTCTTCCAACACCCATAGAATAACCTGAAATAAAAATATTCAGAAAAGGCACTAAACCAATTATTATCCCTAATAAAAGTGTTTGCATATCCTCGAAAGGTTTTTTTATTGCACTTGCATAATCTACCATTTGATTCAAACCTCCTAAGTTTGTTATTTTTTAGTAATATTTTTTTACTTATTTTTAATACTATCGATATTTTGTTTAAAATAAGGTTATTTTTTCTACAATTGACTAAAAACACTGCGCTAATAAACGAAACATTTTTATACTCGAATTTCATACCCCTAGCAGGAGGTGTTTCCCAATGGCGTCAAAACAACAACAAGTAGGTAGTTATGCTTTTCTTGCAGGGTTAGCAGTAGCAATTATTGCAGGCTTACTTTCAGGGGCAGGACAGCAAGGGCTGCTTGGAGGAATTGAAGTATGGATTCCATTAGCACTTGTAGTATTAGGTGTTATAGTAGGATTCATGAACATAAAAGATAAAGAAATAGAAAAATTCCTTATAGCTTCAATTGTTCTGTTAGTGTTATCTGGAAGTGCTGGAGGATTAAGTATAATTCCAACAATAGGCGTTTATCTTGTGGGGATAGTACAGAATATTGCAGTGTTTGTTGCACCCGCAGCATTAATAGTTGCAATAAAATCAGTTACTACTCTTGCATCGGAACAAGTAATTTAAGCAATTTAAAAGTAGTTTAAAAGTCAGAGGCTTCGGCCTCTTCTTTTTATTTTTAATTTATTTTTTTAATAAGTGATTCAGCAATTTTTCGTGCATCATTTTTTTCATTAACTGATTTTACAATAATTTTACCACTTTTAAAAAGAGAAACATTTTTGCCTAAATGTTTAAGCATTATTAAATAAGGAGTTTCAATTTCAATAAACACATTTTCTTTTTTTAATTTTTCAGCTGTTTTTTCAAGATTGAGCGAATAATTTTTTGTAGGAACAAACTCATAAGCAATTCTTGATTTGCAAGGTTGCCCAGTAAAATCACTTAATTCTATTTTCATCAGAATTACACTAAAGGATTACTCTTATTTAAACATTTTTGTAATCGGTTCAATAATTATGTAGTAATAATTTTGAATTATTGATTTTCAAAAATTATACTATTTACTGTAAAAAAGAATTGTAAATATTCACTCTTTAAATTCCACTTCATCAATCAAACCATCGCCATCTAAATCAAGTCCTTCAACAACATGAGCGTAGCTTTTTTTGTCATAAACATTTGGCTTTACTGCTTTTGAAGTGTATTTTGCTAATGCTTGTATTCCTGCAATTGTTCCTGTGTTTCTTTTTCCTGCAACCATCAGAATCCATTTGCCTTTAAAATAAGGGTGAGGCATTTTCACAATTATTCCTGTTGTGTCTTCGTTGTAATCAATTCCCGAAGCCTTTGAATTAATAATCCAATTTCCACCCGCAGGAACAAATCTAAGTGGTGAGAATTCATTTAATTGTTCAGCGAGTTTATTTGTAAGTGGTCCTCCAATAATAATTAAATTTGAATTTTCGTTTTTCAAATCTCCGACCATAGTGTCCAAAAAAACAAGAGGCAATTCAAAACCACTTGTGTTTGCTGAGATAAATGCAGAAAGTTCAGCTGCAAGATGTCCATCTCTTGCTCTAGCCCTATATTTTCCATGGGGATCAGGAGAGCCCACAACAATTTTTCCGCTAAAAAAATCTTTTTTAGTAAATTCAACTAAAAATTCGGAAGCCTCATTTTTTATTTTACTTTTTGCAAGAACCTTCGAACCTTTGTAATTTTTCATAGTAGGTACAAGTGCAAAAGAATCATATGCGGCTGAATAATATTTTGCAACAGCCCCCTGAATTTCTTGAGTTTTTTCAACTTTAATTAGTCCGTAATTTTTCAGTTGTTTAATCGAATAGTAAACTTTTTGTTCATTCATACCAAGTTCTTTTGCTAATTCGGCTGGATAAGATGCTTTTTCATGCAATCGCTGAAAAATTTTCCACGCATCTTGATTCTGAAGAGGCTTAAGTTTTGATGAATCATTAAACACTTTAACTGCTATTTCTTTCTGTTCGTTTCCATCTTCTATTATCAATCTATCCAAAAAACCACCTTTAAATTTTTAATAGTAGTATTATTCTTATTATAATATAGGTTTGTTTATTCTTTTTAAAGGTTTCTACTCACTTTTCTTTGATGTGCGGTATAGTAGGTGTGTGTGGAGACAACGCCTGTGAACGAGTTTTTAATGGTCTTAAAAGTCTTGAATATAGGGGTTATGATTCATGGGGTATAGCTTCTCTTTCTGATGGACTAATTCTTCTAAATAAAACTGTTGGGAAAATAAGTGATGCTTCAAAACCAGCTAATGATTGTTCTATTGCTGTAGGTCATACTCGTTGGGCAACTCACGGTAAGGTAACCAACAAGAATGCGCATCCTCATTTAAGCAATGATAAAAGTATTGCTGTTGTGCATAATGGTATTGTTGAGAATTATTCTGAATTAAGAAAAATGCTCGAAAAAAAAGGTTTTTCTTTTGAATCAGAAACTGATACTGAAATAATTCCAAATTTAATTCAGCTCAAAATTTCTGAGGGTGCTGATTTTATTGAAGCAGTCAGAAAATCACTTCTTGAAATTGAAGGAAGTTATGCAATTGTTGTTCTAAAAAAAGATTCTTTTGAAATGGTTGGTGCACGTAATGGAAGTCCTCTTGTTATTGGAGTTGGAAAGGAATCAAATTTTTTTGCAAGTGATGTTCCTGCTTTTCTTGAATACACTAATCAAGTAATTTATTTAGAAGATTATGAAATGGCTGTTCTTACAAATAATACTATAAAAATTATTTTAGTGAATGATGGTTCTGAAATAAAACGAGTTGCTGAGAAAATTAACTGGAGCCCTGAACAAGCCCAGAAAGGAAATTTTGAACATTTTATGTTAAAAGAAATAACTGAACAAAAAGAAACTATTGAAAAAGCAGCAAAACAGCCTACTGAAACTTTTGACAAAGTAACAGAAATGATAAGAAATGCAAAAGGAGTTTTTTTTGTCGGGTGCGGGACTTCTTATCATGCTTGCATTTCGTCTTCTTACATTTTTTCAAGAGTAACAAAAATGCATGTGAATGTTGTTCTTGCTTCGGAGTTTAGAAATTATACTGAATTTCTTAATTCTGATTCTCTTGTTATAGCAGTTTCTCAGAGCGGAGAAACAGCCGATTTAATTGACGCGATTAAAGCAGCAAAGGAAAAAGAAGCAAAGATTGTTTCAATTGTAAATGTGATGGGTTCAAGCATAATGCGCCTTTCAAACGAATCTTTGTTGATGAATGCTGGCCCTGAAATTTGTGTTCTTTCAACAAAAAGTTACACTTCACAATTGGTGATTCTTTTGCTTCTTGCTTATTCGGTTGCAGGAAAATACTCTGAAGGAAAATTGCTTATAGAAAAAACAGTGCAAAAAATTCCTTCTTTGATTGATTCAAATATTGTTTCACTTCGCGAACTTGCAGTAAAACTCAGAGATTCAAAAGACATTTTTCTTATTGGAAGGGATTTAGCTTATCCTACTGCAATGGAAGCTGCGCTTAAAATAAAAGAAGTGAGTTACATTCAT
The DNA here is from genome assembly GCA_964394025.1 of uncultured archaeon. Taxonomy (GTDB): domain Archaea; phylum Iainarchaeota; class Iainarchaeia; order Iainarchaeales; family Iainarchaeaceae; genus PCWY01. The sequence continues at coordinate 5,098 of CAYMWD010000014.1, forward strand.
GCTGAGGCTTTTGCAGGAGGCGAATTAAAACACGGCACAATTGCGCTTATTGAAGAAAATACTCCTGTAATTTCGTTTGCAACTGAACGAACAAGAAAACTTATTGTAAGCAATGCCCAAGAAACAAAATCAAGAGGTGCATTCATTATAGGAGTTGATTCAGAAGAAAATGAAATTTATGATTTTTTTATAAAAGTTCCAGCTCTTGAAAATGCAAACCCAATTGCAATGATAATCCCGATTCAAATTCTTTCTTATTATCTTGCACTTGAAAAAAAACTTGACCCTGATAAACCAAGAAACCTCGCAAAAAGTGTTACAGTAAAATAAAGTGATTTTATGGTTGATGAAAAAGAAAATATGAGAAAATTATTTGGTACTGATGGTATTAGAGGAAAAGCTAACACTTTTCCAATGACTCCTGAACTTTGCTTAAAGCTTGGTAAAGCTATTGCTTTAAAATTTAAAAATGGTGATGAGCCAGTTGTTGTTATCGGTAAAGATACTAGACTTTCAGGCTATATGCTTGAAACTGCTCTTACTTCTGGTTTAGTTTCAATGGGTGCAAAAGTGTATTTGGTTGGTCCAATGCCCACTCCGGCTATTTCTCATTTAGCACGTTCTTTGAATGCTGATGCTGGTATAATGATTTCAGCTTCGCACAATCCTGCTGATGACAATGGCATAAAAATTTTTGATTCGAAAGGATACAAATTAAGTGATTCTGATGAAAAAGAAATTGAAGAATTAATTTTTTCAGATAAAATGAATAATGGTTTTCATGATGGTGGAAGCATTGGAAAAGCAATTAGGCTTGATGATGCAAAAGGACGTTATATTGAATTTGCAAAAGCATCAATTTCAAACCGTTCTTTAGTTGGATTTAAAATTGTTCTTGATTGTGCAAATGGCGCAGCTTATTCTGTTGCTCCTCAAATTTTCAAAGAGCTTGGTGTTGATGTTATTGCAATCAACACTTCTCCTGATGGGGTTAATATAAATAATAAATGCGGAGCAACTCACACTGAGGGTCTTTCAAAAAAAGTTATTGAAGAAAAAGCAAACTTTGGAATTGCTCTTGATGGCGATGCCGATAGGCTTATTGTTGTTGATTCTAAAGGCAAAGAAATAAACGGCGACAAAATAATGTACGCTCTTGCGGTTAACATGAAAAAAAACAATGCGCTTGTAAAAAACACTCTTGTTTCAACTGTAATGAGTAATTCTGCACTTGAAAAATCTCTTAAAGAAAAAGGAATTACAATGCTTCGTGCAAAAGTAGGGGATAGGTATGTAATAGAAGAAATGAAAAATAATGGTTACAATCTTGGGGGGGAACAATCAGGACACATTATTTTTGGGGATTATTCAACAACGGGCGATGGAATAATTACTGCGCTTCAACTAATGGATGTTCTTAATCAAGAAAAAAAATCTATTGAAGATTTATGTCATTCTTTTGAATTATTCCCTCAGGAACTCATTAATCTTAAAGTAAACGAAAAAAAACCAGTTGAAGAACTCAAAGCATTTGATGAAATTAAAAAAGCAGAAAAAACTCTAGGAGAATACGGGCGAGTATTAGTTCGTTATTCTGGTACTGAAAATTTGTGTAGAATAATGGTTGAAGGAATTAATTCTGAACAGATAAAAAAAGTTTGTGAAAAAATAGCTTCTAAAATAAAGGAGGAGATTGGAGTTGAATAAAATTCAAGAAATAATTGAAAAATTAAATTCTCTTGCGGATAAAGGCGAGGCTTTTGAATTTTGGAATATTTTAAATGAATCTGAAAAAGAAATTAAAAATTTAGAATCTGCTATTTCCGGCACTCTTGAAAAAGGAGTAATTCTTGAGGGTAATCTTTTGCTTGGAGAAGGTTCGTTAGTAAAAGCTGGTTCGCGTATTGAAGGAAATGTTTATGTTGGAAAAAATTGCACTATTGGGCCTAATGCATATTTAAGGTCGGGAACAATTATTGCGGATAATTGTCATATAGGCATTAGTGAAATAAAAAATTCAATCATTCTTTCAAATTCAAATGTTCCTCATTTTTCTTATGTTGGAGATTCAGTTATTTGCAGAAATTGCAATCTTGGCGCTGGTACAAAAGTTGCTAACCTTCGCCATGACAATGAAAATGTAAAAGTTTCATTTAAAGGAAAAAAAATTGACACAGGTAGAAGAAAGCTTGGGGCTTTATTTTTGGATAATGTAAAAACAGGAATTAATTCTTCTATTAATTGCGGGGCAATTCTTGAAAAAGGTGCGAGAGTTCTGCCTAACGAGTATAGAGTTTAACGAGCTCTTGCAATTGCAGCATCAAGTCTTGTGGATTTTTCAGGTTCTCTAAAACCTATTTTATCTCTGAATTTTTTAAGATCAATTGCTCTTATGTTCAGTCTTCTTGAGCTTTCACTAAAAACAGTTGAAATTCCAATTGCTCTTAATTCTTCATGGATATATTTTCTTATCATTGGGTTACTTATTTGAAATGTAATTCCGCTTCTGTCTGCACCTATACTTGCTCGACTGTCAACAATTGCTCTCAAAAATCCTTCTTTTACTTTTCTTCTTTTGTTCAAAAAATCAGTCGGAATTCTTCTTCCATAATTAGTTATTCTATTGAAAGTTTGCACAAAATCAACACTTCCTATTGTAACTTCATAAACTCCTTTTGGTCTTGCACTTATTTTTGCATTACTTGAAAGAATTTCATTTGCAGCAGCTGAAATTGTTTGTGCAAAAGTTTTGCTTTTAACACTTGTTTTTGCTGAAAACGTTTTTCCGGTTTTTCTTTTTGCAATAGAAAGATTTCCAAAAGCAGCTCCAAGTAAATAACCTGCTTGTTCTTGTTTTTCAGGGTTCTGCATTATTTCTTCGAGATTAATTGTATTTCTTTGATTTGTTCTTGCTTTTGCCATTTTTTCTGAAAAAAGTTCTTCAGGAAGTGCTTTTCCATTAATCCAGGTTCCAATTGTTGGTCTGCTTTTTCCATATTTTTTTGAAATAGCTTCAAGAGTCATTCCTGAATTATAATCTTCGACAACACTTCTAAGAGTTTCAAAAGCTTTAATTTGTGATTCAAATTTTTGTCTTAGTTCTTGTAGAGGTATCCCTGAATAAGCAGTATTTTCTACAAGTCTTTCTCTTAATTCAACAAGAGAAATTTTTTGTCCAGTTTTAGGAATAGTAACAAAAAATTCGCCTGATTTTTTATCTAACAGTTCTTCAAGACGTTTTACTTGTTTTCCAAAACGTGCATCTTTTCTGCGTTGAAGTCTTGGAGTTCTTATTATAGGCATTATTGAATAGTGTTTTGGTGCTTTTTATACTTGTTTATTCAGAAATAATTTTTCCATTTACTGCATCAATCAAAACAACACGTTCTTTTGCATCTTCAGATAACACAATTTTCCAAACTGGTTTGTAAAGCGGGTCTATTTTTTTTATTATTATTCCTTTCCAGATTTTTTTGATTGCTTCACTGGTATCTTCTTTTGAAAAAATTTCTCTTTCAACATTAAGTGCTTGTGCTCTTACAAAAGGAAGAATTGCTAATGAGCCAAGGATTTCATGTTTTTCGCTCATTGGTACATCCATTTTTTCTTTTACCCAATAAATAGTTTTTCCTGATGTCTTGTCGCTTAATTTCGAAATAAGTCCTCTTTCAATAAGTTTGTTAAGTGTTCTTCTTGCTTTTGCTTCATCTAATTCTGTTTGAACCATTAGTTCTTCGAGCAATAATTCTTTTTTCTGAAGTGCTTTAAGAATACTTGATTCTTCGTCGCTTGATTCAGCAAATTGTCTAAGTCCTTTCGATTCTAAAAATTTGCCTTCTTTAAAATGTATAAATTCTCCTGTCATTGAATTAACAAAACATTGTCTTGAAATGAATTCTTTGCCTCTATTTACTGCATCAAATTTCACGTGCCAAATAGGCAAATATTTCAATTGTATTGATTCAATTCTTTCTGCGTTTCCTAGAAGTCCAAATAATTTCTTTTTTCTAACCCTTTGAACAAGATGTCTTGCTTTTTCTTCATTAATTCTTGCAGGCAAAGCCAAAAGTTCAACTGGTTCAGCTTCATATTTTTCTTCTTCTTTTTCTGAATCTTCATTATCCTCTGATTCATCTTCCTCATCAGTAGATTCATCTTCATTTTCATCGTTGTTTTCTTCTTCGTCAGAATCTTCTTCATCTTCTTCTGATTCTTCTTCATTGTCTCCGACAAGTTCTTCTGCTACTGTTTCTTCATTGTAATTTTTTCCCATTAAACTGAGTTCGCCAATTACTATTCCTGTTTTTTCAAGGTTAGCAAGAATAATGCTTAAATCAGCATCAGAATTATACTTTGCATTAAGTGCCTCAAGAACCATTTCTACACGGTCTTTGTCAATTTTACCTTCTTGTTCAATATTTCTTATTAGCATTTCTGTTGCAATTGCTTCTACTTTTTCTTTGCTCATTGAATCTGACATTTGAGTTGTTTCTGCATCACGGCCTTCGTGTTGTGATTTTCTTGGGCGAATCGCCATTACAAATGCTCTTGATGTTTCTTCACGTCTATCGCCAGTAAGTCCAACTCCGACTGGGAGAGTTTTAATAAAATTAGGCGCCCTGTATTTTTTTGGAATAATTGTAGGTGTTCTCTTAAATACTGCTTTAATATCATCATCAAAAATAAGTTTATGTGTAATAATAACATCCAGCTGGCTCAAAACTTTTGTATTTATTGCTGAAGGTTGCTGTGTCGCAAAAACAAGAGACAAGCCAGGTCTTCTTCCTTGTTTTACATATTCAATTAATCCTGCTGTTGCAGGTGTAATTTCATTTCCGCTTGGGATTAGTGTGTGTGCTTCATCAATAAACAACCAAGTAGGAGGAACTTCCAATTCAAGAAGTTCATTAACATTAAGTTCTTTGAATTTATTTGCTGCTTCTTTTCTTGTGCAAATTTTTCTTGCAGAAAGAAGTCGTCTGGATAAAATTCCGATTACAAGCGCGGTTACATTATCATCAAGAAAAGAAGTATCCAAAATTGTCATTTGCCCTGCTTTGGATAGTTTTCCTAAAGGAGTTCCTTTTTCATGGAAAATACCCCAATTTTTTGCAGCCTCAAACCTAGATACAATCGCTCTAATTGAATCTGGTTTGTATCCTTTTTCTTTACTGTTTATTTCTGAATCTTTATCAAGACACTCAATAAGATCTTCTAAAGAATAATTTCTTCCTTTTCCTGGAATTTTTTTATTATCATCAATTCTTTTGTATCCTTTTTCTACTTTTTTTAATGTTTTTTCAAGCAAAAGCCCTGATACTGAAAACCTATCTACTCCAAAAGTTAATGCCCAATCTTCTCCTGTCAAAAGGGATGGTTGCATTGAAAATCCAGAATCATAAGTTGTTTTTGGAACGTCTTTTTTCACGCCTTCAGGAATAAATACTTTGAGATTACTTAGCCCTTTTTCTTCGAGTCCGAATTCATGTAATTTTTCAAGTTCTCTTTCTTCTTTGTTAGGGTATTTCATTGACCAAAAAACACCAATCGGGTCAACAACAATCACTCCGACATTTTTGTTTTTCTCAGCAAGCTCTTCAGCAATAACTCCAAGCACATATGATTTTCCTGAACCTCTTGCTCCGCAAACAAACACAACATGCGGATTCATGGAATCAAGATAAACATCATAATCTCTGAATTCATTTTCTCTGACTTTTCCAATATTAAGTGCAGCATCATAACCGAATTTTTTGAAAATACTTCCTTTTCTTCCGATAAAAACATTTTTGTTTTCTTTATCATTTAAAAATTCAAGTTTTTCGCCAGGCAGAATATCTCCAACTGCCATTGCTGCCTTTTCAAGAATAGTGGTTTTAATATCTTCTTTTGACGGAACATCAATTTCATCTTCGATTTCTTCTTCAATTTCTTCAGCTTCCTCAATATCTTCATTTTCATCTGTTTCTTCTATTTCTTCA
>CAYMWD010000015.1:0-10953 GCA_964394025.1 uncultured archaeon
TGTTTTTTCAAAATTGCAATAGCACTTAATAATGCAAAAATATGTGAAAATCTTTCAGAAACAAGAGATAATTGCATTGCTTGGGTTGCATTTAATACAAATAATAAAGAATTATGTTATCAAGCAGGAACTGAAGTTCAATCTTGTTTAGCTGATCTTGCATAAACTATTTAATACATTAAAACCAAATAATAGTATATGGTAAAACACTCAGGATTGCAAAAACCACCTAGCACAATAAAAATAATGTGGCATGATTTTAGGGCTGGTTTCAAAGGAATGTTTTTCACAAAACAAGGCAGAAGAGATAGTCTTTATGGTTTAGGCTGGGCTGCAACTGAAGGCCCTAAACATCTTTTATTTGGAAAATTCTTTTTTGATGCTAGAACAAAAAGCAGACAAATGCGAGAACAATATAAGCTTGGAAAAAAAGCAAATACAAGATGGCCTGCAGAGTATGAAAATTCAATGAATGAACTTCATGCACTTTATAAAAAAATTTCTCCTGATGCTGCCCAATTTATGGTTGAAAGAAAGGATATTGCAATTACTACTCATTTTGAAAAACATTGGAAAGAACCTGAAAAATTCACTGAAGCAGAACAGAAAGCAGGACGAATTCCAATTACAAAAGAGGAAGTAGAAGCATTTATTACAATAGTTGGACTAAAAGAGCAACTGATAAGAACTGCTGATGAGTATCATGCTTCTTCAATGCATGGTTCGCCTGATGAAAAAATAAAAGCTCGTTTTTCAGCTGAGCTTGAAGCGCTTAAAACTGTAATTAGCAGAAATCCAGATGCTATAAAAAAATGCACAGCTGAATTCATGAGAGTTGCTAAAATATACGAATGGGCTACAGGCGTTAAAAAATAATTTTAGTTTGAAATTATTATTTTCTTTTTCTTCTAATAACTACAAATGAAGCAACCATTAAAGATAGTATAATTAAAAGCATTATTTTGTCTTCTGGCATTGAAGGAAGATTCAAGAAACCTGTTCCTTCGTCCTTGCCTAATTCAACATTAAGTACATTTCCAGATGCTGTTGCTGTTGTTTCGCCATTTGGCTGTACTTTTGCAGCAATCCCTTCTCTAAATGCTTCAATAAGCGGTAATAGTTGTGCGTTTTCTGCAAACCATAATCCTTTATCAGGATCATAATAGAATGAACCATTTTTGCCTTGTGCTGCAGTAAGAAGTTCTGGTTTTTCTCCATCAAGTTGTACAAACGGAGCACCATCTTTTTCACTAAATTTAAGCTCGTGTTCAGTACCATCATCACCGATTAACTTCAAACCTTCAGGGGTCTGGACTATTTGGCCAGTATAATCTTCTACCTCACCGGTTTCTTTGTCTATTACACGAAGATGATCTTTACATTCTCCAGTAGTAGGATCGGGTTCTGAAGAGATTGCATATCTTTTTGTTGGTGTTTCGAAAATTGTAAATGGCCCTTGGAATGCAAGAGCTTCATTGAAACTTTCAACTCTTGTAACTTTTAAATCCGAATCAAAATCAGGGAATAATTCAAAGTTTATTGCAGGCTCTAAACAATTTGTTTCAGGATTTTGTTCTCTATCAATTGAAGTTTTAAGCCCTGTAACATCTTCTTTACTTAAAATTCCATCTTGATGGTGTTTTAACCAAACAAGGAAACAACCATTAGGTTTTACAACAATAGTTCCATTTGCAAATTGCATACTTTCAAGTTTGCCTATTTCAGTTGAACCATCATTTGAACTTGAAAGATTTACATCTTTGTTTGCATAAATTGTAATTGATGAATCAGCTTTATCCGCTACTTTTCTTGGAACTCCTTCTGCAATAATTTTATCCCCAAGAGGCCTTACATTAGGATGTGTGTTTGTTGAAATTAATTCAAGCTGACCGAAAACATCATTTAGTTTTTCAGAATTCATTGGAAGTCCTGTTTGTTCAAGGACCCCTGCTTGTATACAATTAAGAAGCTGAGGATTCTTTACAAATGCTTCTCCTTTTACATTAATTGTAATTGCAATTTCAGCAGTATTTTCTAAACATGCTTCAGTAAGCGTATGAGGTATTTCAACTGCAGGAATACCTAGATTTGTAGAAGCCATCCTTACATTATCTTCGCTTTGAACAATTGGTTCACCGTCTTTTAATATTTGTCCTTTTTCAAAGTCAATTTCAACATCAACATCATTTACTCCGCGAAGTTCTTCTTTTCCTTCAGTCTTGTATGATGCAGGTCTTATTTCACAACCCTTTCCACACCAGAAATAAAATAATTCGCGTGATTCCATTTGACCAGAACTCAAACCTTCCATTCTTATTGTAGCTTGAACAATATCATTGCTTTTTGAATCCTTTACAAATTTGTCAATTTCATCACCAATATCTTCAACTGCTTCTTTAGTAATTGAATTTTGGTCACTTTTGAAACTATCTACAAAAGTATCTTTAAAATCTGAAACCATATTAGACACTTTTTCTGTTGAAAGTTCTGTTGTTCCTGATTGTTCATCTTTTTCTTCTTTTACAGGAACATAATAATGTGCATAATAACCTTCATCAACATCAACACAACCATGAAGCTGAGGCGCTACAACAATTTGGATTGTTGCTGTACTAAATATTCCTGCCCAAAAGAAAGCACCATAAGTTATTGATTCCATCCCACCTAAAAGCGCACCAATTCTTCCTTTTTCAGTTAATGCTTCAGGAAGAAGTTTTCCAAATTCTAAACCATAAATATCAAGGTCTTCTATTGCTTCTTTACATGTTTTTATTTCTTCTTCATTTATTGCTTGAGCAAGATCTATTGGTTCACCTTCTTCTCTTCCTGATTCACCGACTAGATTTGTGTGACCCGCAAATGCAATTAAAGTTTGTCCTTTTTCTTTTGCAGTTTCACTTTTAGTATCTTCAAGAATATACGATGTTAAAGATTTATTTTCTACAAAAAAGAAAGGATTAAATTCAGTTAAATCTTCAGTTCGTAAAACCATACGACAATTTACGCAATCATCAGGACCAGTTAGATAAAATGCAAGGTCTTCGGTTTCATTTCTAAGTTCATTTTTTGTAAGAGACTCATAAAGATTTTTTACAGGATTATATTTGTCAGATAATTCATCAAGAATCATTTTCCAAGGAAGTTTATTGATAACCTGAATGAACAAATCACCTTGATCTGAACCTTCATTTGCAAAAAAATCAATGTATGAATAATCATAAATATTTTCAGACCCGTGAGTAAACTTTAAATCATGCCAAGTATCTGGAAGCTGATATTGGCTTATTCCTTCTACTCCAAATCCTTTTTTTGCCCACCAATAACCAAATGGTAAAGCAGTCCATTTTGCTCCGCCTTTAATTGTAAAGTAGCTTCTTACAAGTTCATCTTCTTGCGCCATTAGTTTGTCTAGTGAATTCCAATAACGTCTATCAACCCAATTTCTTTCTTTTAGTGTATCAAGCATTTGCTCAACATTGTTTACTCCAAATTTCATGTTTGCATTTGGACCTGTTCTTCCTTGAACAAGTCTATCAACAAATTGAGTTGGGCTCATTTGACCTGCTTCTTTCCATGTGCCTTCTAAAATTGTACCATTTGCACCAAGTCTTTTAAGAGTAAATGGAACTGATTGAGCTGAATATTTCATTACTTCTCCATTATCTAATTCAATAAAACTATCTCTAATATTTGCACCCGGACCTTGAGTTGCAAGACTTTTAATGTTACTCCATGAAAGACCTGTGCTTTTTGTCACTGAACTTTTATCAAATTCATAAAGCACAACATTATCTCCTACTGTTTCATATGCATTCCCTATTTTCACATCAAGAACATCAATGCCTTTGAAAGTACCATTTTGTCTGAAATAAGAAGTTAGCCTTTGTGCATTTCTATGTTCTTGGAACAAATCCACAATCTGACTCCCTCCATCAGCACGAAGCTGTTTTACTCCTTTATTGTAAAGCCCAGTATTAGGGTGTCTTATCCACCATTCAATATAATCTCCCCCAAGCATTCCATCATAAGCTTCATCCATCCAACTTGAAATTTCTTGACCATATTCGATATACTTTTGTCTTACAACTGGATTATTAGGGTCTCTAAAACTTTGCAATGCAAGTTCGTATGCGCCCTCAGCTGTTTTTGTTCTTGCCTGTGCACCCCTTAGAACAGAACGCATATCAGTTAACATTCTTATTAATTCTGCTTTTTCTTCTGCAGTTTTAACAGTTTCAAGCCAACCGCCTTTACCTTGTGCTTTTCCCCACCAAATTTGGAACTCTTCTGTTTTGAATAAATTATAACCTGAACCATCAGCTGATCCGCCAACCATTGTTTGATACCAGTCTCTCCAACCATATTTATCAATTCTTCTTGCAACATTTTTTGCTCTTGCTTTCCCTAAGAAAGAGTCAGGAGTAATATATTTTTGCCTGAATTTATCAAGAAATTCTTGATAACCATCCTTGACACCAGTAAGAAATCCTCTTCTTCCAGTCCACCCAAAAAGTTTTTTTGTTTGATAAAGTAAACTTGGACCAAAAGTAGATACAACCATTTCACTTGACATCCACGAATTGAAATATTTGTCGAATAAAGAATAGGTTGAAATTACACATGCTGAATTATTGCAGTTTGTTTGAAGACGTGCTTCAAAAAATTCAGTAAGCATTGAATTTGAAATTAATTCTGATTCAAGACGAGTTGCTGTTTTTAATGCAGTTTCGCTTGTTGTTCCATCATCATTTAATCCTGAATCTTTTGAAATAGCAACTCTTAATGCATCATTTTCTTCTTTAGTAAATTGATTAAGATCTGCATCTCCACTAATAAATGAATCATAAATATCTCCAATTGTTTCTCTTACTGGTTTTGTGTCTGCTAATATTCCTGCCCCAGAATTTCTGTATTTTAAATTAGGCCCAGTTAATGAGCAATCAGGAGAATCATATTCTTCACATCGGCCTGTCCTTAATGAATCTTCTAAAACAATTCCAAATGCAAAAGGACCATCAATGTAAGAATTTAAAAATTGTGAAATTTCCCAGGGTTTAAATTTTTGATTTGGGATTTCTGATTTTACTGCAACATTTTCATCTTCAGGGTCAACAAGAATAAGTTCATTAGATGCAAGTTCGTCTCTTTCATCATTTTTTTCAGTCTGCCCAGCAAGTTCATCAATAGTAAATCCTTCTTTCAATAAATCAAGAATATTTTGCACTTCATCTTCTTGCAATTCAGAAGAGTCACAAACATATTCATTAACCTGAGGTTCTTCTGGAATAGTTGTTTCTGTTTCAAGTGGATTGCCTGCTTCGCGCGCAGCTGTTTCTTCAGGAGTTTCGGTTAGTGTTCTTGGGTCAGGTTGAACTAATGCATTATCACCAACCAAAGTTGTAGAATCAGAATTTTCTGCTGCTGAAACAAATGGTGAAAAAAATGAAAATAACATTAGGTATACTATGAATAAACCATTTATTTTTTCTGAGCTCAACTGAAACACCGGTAATTCCACTAAGTTTTATTATATATAATAAATAGTAAGGTTTTCGGGCATATTTAATCTTTATGTTCTAACTAAAATTGGCTAAAGTCCGAAGTAAAGTAGATAAATAAAGCCAGTGAGTGCTTCAGGAATAACAAAAATAAGCACAACAGAACACAGAAGAGTTGTAGAATATACTGCTACGGCTGTTTTCATCCATTTTTGTTTTTTTTCTTTTTTTTCAAAAACTGCTTCAAAAATAAACAACCCTACAAATTCAGCCGGCATTATCAAAATTGATGCAATCAATGCAGCAAATCCAGATCTTATTGCTCCAAAAATAAATGCTGAAAATACACTTCCAATTTCAGGTGCAAACATTTCAGGAATTTCTTTAATAGGCATTTCTTGTGAAGCAACTAAAAAAGGATAAAAATAAGCTATTGCAATTAAAAAATAAAGTACAAGAAAAGTTGTTGCAAATGCACTTATTGTCCAACTCCAATTTGTTTCTTCGCTGATTTTTTTTCTTAAAAATTGTGCAAAAAGAACAATAAAAAAAACAGGAAGAGATACTACAAGAGCACCTTTTAGAATATCAATTATTGAAAATAAAACACTTGCAATTAAATCTAACGCCATGAAAAAGAATAGTTTATTAACTAGTATAAATATGTTGTGTAACGTATGAGTGTGCTCGAACTGGCAGTAGGAGGCGGATTAGCTCTATATACTCTTGCAGGATCTGCAAGCTGGGGTTATATTTTTTTCAGAACAGGTTGGCCTAAAATAAGAGCCATAGGATTGGAGTACAAAACCGGTTGGAGCATTATTATCGGCGGAGCTTATTCGGTTATTGTTGTTCTAGGTTCAGCAATTATTACTTTTTCAGGAATAGGCAATATGCTTTTTGCAGAAGCTATTTTTGTTAGTTCTGCAATCATTTCAACTTTAGGAATTGTAATTCTTACAATTAAAAGAAAACTTTTAGGTAAAAACAAATTAAGAGTTAGTGTTCCAAAGAGAGCTATTGCAGCTAACATTGTTGCAGCAAAAGCATTCAAAAAACTCCCTGAAAACAGTTATATTAAAGTTAGCAAAGAAGGTACAAATAAAATTTCACAATTAAAAGAAAAAATAGAACCAAAACCAGAAATCAAGCCAACCTCTACATCAACCCCTGCTTCTGTTACAGCTAAATTTTCTCAGGAAATTTCTCAAACACCAGCAGTTGCAATTAATAAAAAAGATGAAAATAAAAAGTTAAAAGAAGAAAAAATAAAAACTTTTGAAAAGATTTCTAAAGGAGGGTTTTTCAAATTTTTAGGAAAAAAAGTACAGCCTAAAGAAATAGTAAAACCTAATGAAATAAATCAAAAAATAGAATCAAAAAAAGAAAGTATTGTTTTTGAAAAGAAACAACCAGAAATTAAAAAAACTGAAATTAAACAAAATGGAATTTTTAACAAACTTTCAGTATTGATGCGTGAAAAAAAAGAAACTCCAAAACAAGAAATTTACAAAAGTGAAGAAATTAAAAGAAAAGAAATCTTTCCTATTGAAGATGATTTGAATCAACCCTTAGGAAATGTTTTTAATGAAAAAAAACAAGAATCAATTAAACCAATAGAAATTCAAGAAAAGAAAACTGAAATGCGTGTAAAAAAAGAAAACCCTTCAATTGAACAAGGAAAATCAAGTTATGACCTTTTAGATGTTGAAGAAAAAGCTGAACCTGCTGAAATTAATCGTTTTATTAAATCAAAGGAACTAAATCCTGAAAGACTGTCTAATCTTAAAAATAAACTTAATGCTTTTGATTCAAAGCCACTTGGAGAATCAATTCAAAGTGAAATGGGGCAAGAAAAAAATAAACCTAAAATGCCTGAAATTTCTGAGAAAAAAGAAAGAAGTTTACAAGATATTATGAGTGCTATGGAAAAAGACAGAGCAAAAAAAGGAACAGATACAATGCTTAGAGAAAATATTGATGCTAGCAGAGATAAAAATAAAGAGTATATCAAAAATAATCTTATGAGAGAAATGGGTATTGACAAACCAATTGAAGAAAAATCAGAATCAGATGAAATTGATGAATCAAGATTTCCGCGTTCAGCTAAGCTTCTTAAAGAACTTTTGAAAAATAATTCAGATGAAGATAAAAATTCAAATAATAATAAAAATAAATGATGGTAAAAATGAGTGAAAATATACCGCGAAGAATGAAACGTTTTTATCGTAATGGAGAAACGCCTACTGAATATGAAGTTAAAAGTGAACTTACTAATAGAGCACTTGAAGAAGTTGATTCTTTCAGAGAAAAACATTCACGTTATCCAAAAAGTGAAGAATTAGACGATATAAGTAGCAATGTATTTACTCAGTTAAAAGATGATATACGAGATAATGCTAAAAATCAAGATGAAGAAGAAATGGATTTTGATGGTCTTGATAATATTGTTGAACAAAATAGAAAAGAACGAGGAACTTCACTTCTTGAAGAAAGAAAAAATAGAAGAAAAAATATTGAAGAAAATAATCTTGAAATAGAATCTCCTGAAATAGAAAATGAAGAAGAAATTTCAAATGAACAAGAAATATCTGCACCAGTTGAAAAAAGAATAGAGGAGAATTCAGATAATAGAAGTACTGCAAATCTTTTTTCAGATAATGAAGAAATGCCTAATTTTGGAAATCTTGACGAAGGAAATGAAATGGGGGATATTGCAAGTTTGGATGAACTTTCATCTCTTGAAAATGAACTTGATGATGAAAGTGATATTGATTTAGTAGACAAAGATATTGATACAGAAATCAATGCATGCCCTAATTGTAAAAATAAAACTGAACAAATTACTTATTGTTCTAATTGTGGACTTGCTTTTTGCGATCATTGCGCAAAAAAAATTGAAATTCAAGAACTATCTAATAAATACACTTGCCCCAAATGCGGAAACGAATTTACTAAAAGAAAAATATAATTAAAATTCTAATAAATAAACTTACACCCCAATTAAAATTTTTATAATTAAAATTATAATTAAGGCGTAACTGCACTTACTTCTACACAACCCCAATCTGAATGAGGTGCTGAAACATCCAAGAGTGCGGGTCTGTCTCTTGTTTCTCCAAGCCAAGTTGCATCCCACATTATAAGATCAACTTGTGCTTTGAAATCTCCAAAAGAACCATCAGAACCTATTTTGATTAATTTTGCAGCAGAAGTTGCAGAAGAAGTAGGGCCTACATTTGCAAGAAGTCGGGTTAATTTTATTACTACTGTTTCATAATCTGAATTAATTGTTGAACCTCCAATTGTTTCATTATCAAGCCCACAAAAATAATCTTTATGTGTTTCTGACGGATCAGCACCATAAATATAAAATCCTTGGCCAGGCAAACCAGGGTCTGTTTTTGTAAAATTTGTTAAGTGTAAAAACATGAAAACTATTTTTTTATTCTCTGGAACAGTAATGTAAAAAATATAATCGGTTGAATCTGCAAGAGGTGCTAAAATTGATGAAACTGTATTTGAAAGTACTAATTTTTCACGATCATTAATTTTTTCATCATCCGCATAATCTTCTTTTATTAAAGCAAGAAGATAATCTATTTCAGCATCAGGGTCATAAATTGTTTCAGTTGGATCTCGCGAAGTTGAAGTATAAAGAATTGTTTTAAGAGAATTTGTTGCAAATGTGGTTTGAAATTCATTTTGAATCTGTTCTTGTACAGTTGAACCGTAAGAGTTTGCAAAATTATAAAGAAATACTGAAAGTGAAATTATAATCATTAAAAAAAATAAAGCATCAGTAACTGCTGCTTGTCCTTTTTGATTTATTTCCATGCTATCACCACAATATGCATTGGTTTAACGATTTTTTCATCTTCAACAACTATTGGAAATATTCTTGAAACTACCATTCTTTCCCCTGCTTCTTCTACATCAATAAAATCACTTACAAATTCATCAGAAGTTGCATCTTTATTATTTGAACAAACAAATTTATCGCCTAAAGAATCTTCAAAAACAGATAAATCAAAAACAGTTCCAGCAGAACCCATTGAGCCAGAAGACCAATCACTTGTAATTAAAGCCACATAATTAATATTCACAACTCCAATTTCTCTGCAATGTTGTTCAAATTCTTCATAACCAGTAACATAACTATTTGATTGTAATACACGCGCAATATTCATTACTGACAAATCATAATCAAATACTGCATTTTTTTCTTCAAAAGCATTGAAAGTAACAGTAAATGTTGAGAAAAAAATTACTAGCCCAACTAAAAGAGGAATAAGTGACGGAATGTCATCTCCTATTGGACCTATAAATCCCTTTTCAGTTAACATCCAAATCCAGCTCCAGGGTGTATTTCTAATCCTACATATTCTTTTGCAACAGAACATAAAACTGAGGTTCCACATACAGTTACATAAAGTTTAGGTTGACCATCTTCAACTTCCTTTACAAATTCAATTGCATTTGCAGGAGTTACTGCCTGAGGATCAATAAAAATATCCTCATCCATATGCTCTTCGTAATCGCCTTCATATGAAAGCCCATTTCCTGAATCAAAATAAGTTTTAGACCACAAATGAATTTCTGCTTTTGTTCTAAAACTACTTGCTGCAATTGCTTTAGGTTCATAATCTTCAGTCATTGCTTTTTTCATTTCATCTCTTGGATACATTGAAAATATTAAAACATTTATTGGCGGTCCTCCATCTTCAGGTTCAATAACTCTTTTTGAAATACGCATAACATAATAGAATGAACTTCCTGCAACTTCGATTTCGTCTGGAAGAATGTACGCATCACTAAAACAATAACTAGGAGAACTTGCAAAAGCAAAAGAGGTTTCTTTTATTTTTGAGACTAGCTTTCCTGCTTCACTTACTTTTGTAATATCAACAAGTCCAAAAGTAAAGAACCCAATTATTGCAACCATTGCCATAACTAAAATAAGAAGATTCATTTTACTTAAAATAAATTCAAGCATTTACATCAATTCCTTTGGTAAACGCACACTATTGGTGCATCACTATAAAGATTAAATTCTCGTATAAGTGTATACTGCCCTTCAAGAATTGGATTGGTTTTCCATTCTGAAACAGAATAGTCGCCGTCTAAAATAGCAGGATTACAAGTACTTGCATCAGGAAATGTTGTTGCTGAAGAAATGTTTACACATTTAACTTCAGTGAATGTTGGCGAACTAAATTGAAGAATTGTGCATTGTGCCTGACTTCCTCCACAAAAAGCAGAACAGTAAGTGATATCGTCTCTTTCAATTATTCTTAATGAACTTTCTTGTTCATTAAAACAATCAGGAAGTTCAAAATAAGTATTTGCTTTAGATTTATTTTTTACAACTGATTCTATTGAGGTTTTTATGTGCTCCATGTTCTTGAGCATATTTCCTTCACAAGCAGTTCTATTTAGAACTTCAATTGCTTGC
>CAYMWD010000016.1:0-10825 GCA_964394025.1 uncultured archaeon
CACTGAATGAATTAGAAGATGTGTCTCCTGGAACAAAATATTCTATTCTTGCATCTTTCCGCGAACTTAAACCATTGCTTGTAAAAAGAGAACTAAAAAAAGCAAGTAAAATAAAAGAATGCGAAAAATGCGGAGCTCTTTCGAATGGAAAAATTTGTAATACTTGCATTCAACTTGAAAAGTTAGAAAAAATGATTCCTCAAAAAACAATTTCTAAAAGCATGAAAAAAACGAATAAACTTTCTTGCATAGAAACAAAAAGACAAAATTAGTAATAAAAAAATAAAATAAAAATGGGCTCGGGCAGAGTCGAACTGCCGTCTCATCCACGTCAAGGATGAATCATAACCGTTGGACCACGAGCCCCGAATTAAATCAATTCTAAATTTTACTATCTGGAAAGTATTTTAAGCATTAGTTGAAACACTTATTTTTTAGAATTTTTTGTTTTTTTAGCAGAAGTAGAGCTTTCAGCCATTAGTTTTGTTGCACTATCAGCAAATGCTTTTTGCATTTTTGTAAGCTCATTCATTTTTGCGTCAATTTCTTTCAAGTAATCGTTAATTGCTTTATCACGAGCCATTATTCGGTTTGCTAATTCTGTTTTAGTTTTATTGTAATCAGAAACACTCTTTTTTATAGTATTAACAAACTGGTCTTTAAAAAGATCAAGCGATTCCATTGTTGCATTGAATTTTTCAATATCCATACTTTTCTTAATTTCATCAACTTCTCTTTGTTTTTCAACAAGCTTTTTGTTCCACACAAGAATATTTTTTGCGAATAATTCATCCACATCAGATGAGTATTGTTTTCTAAGTTCACCAAGATTTGCTTCTTCAATTTTTGAAACTTCTTTTTTAAAATCAACCAATTCTTTTCTTACTTCGCCAAATTTAGAATCTATAATTCTATCAATTTGTTTTTGTCTTTCAACAAGAGTTTTTTCAAGTTCTTTCATTCTCACAAGTCTCTGATTAATCCCTTGAGGGTCAACCTGTTTAGTCATTTCATCAAGTTCGTGAATTTTTTCCTGTATTCTTTTTGACAATTCATTCTGTTTATCAAGTGCAAGAGCATCAATTCTATTCCTAGCATCATTCATAAGGCCTTCAGTAATTTTTGATTCAAGTTGAAGAGCACGATTGATTTGTTGTTCCATTTCTTTTCTTTTTGTTTTTGATTCATCCATAAATTCGCCAAATTTAGATTCCATATTTATAAGCGATGTGTTTGTATCTGAAATCATCTGGCTTTTTATAGAATCAATTTGAGCAAGTTTATCGTTTATGCTTTTAAGAAATTCCTGATTAAGTCTTTTTTCAGCCTGAACTTTTGAAAGCTCATCTTGTACTTTTGCATAAATATCAACCATGTGCCTTGCTTTTGCATCAATAACTTTAACCATCTCGTCTGCTTTTGCTTCAAGATGTGCATCAATTTTGTTAGCATAAAGAGTTCTTTGCGAATCAAGAATTGTCTGTATTTTTTGGGATTCTGCCCCTACTTTTGAATTTATTTTTTCATCAAGAACATTATCCAAATCGCCTTTTATTTTTTGCATCTCACTTAATTTTGAATCAATTGTTGCAAGAATTCCTTTCTCCCAAAGATCACTCATATTAGAACTTGCAGTAGAATAGATGGGATTGTTTATTTGTTTTTCAATAACAGGGGTTTGCATATCATCTTTTTCAAGCTCATCATAAACTCTGCTATAAATATCAGTTGAAATTTTTGAATTATCAGAAGCAGAATACTTTTTTTTGGGTGGTTCGTATACTGGTTCTTCGCCCATGAGCTGTGCGCCAATATATTCAGCAGCTTCTTCAACAGTTTCCTCAGAAGTTTTTTCTTCAGATTCAGCGGATTTTTTTTCTGCTGGCGATTTTCCTGAGATATCGTCTTTTGTTTCTTGGAGAATTACTCTAGCTTCATCATCAGAAATGCCGACACTTTTAAGATTCTCTATTATTTCCTTGTCCGAAATGTTCAACTTAAGAAGATTCTTAACTGAATCTTTGAGAATTTTTTTCTTCTCCATATTAAAACACGTTTTTAATTCAAGATAACTATTGGAATTTCTATTATATAAATAATACTAATTGGTATTTAAAAACACAAAAATGCTTATTCGCCGATTATTTTTACAAGAACTCTTTTTGACCTTTGACCGTCAAATTCACAGTAAAAAATTTGCTCCCAAGTGCCAAAATCGAGTTCTCCTTTAGTAATTGGTAAAACAACCTGATGACCCATCATTTGTCGCCAAATATGCGCAGCCGCATTATCCTCGCCAACATTATGAGCATACTTATCCTTCCAAGGAACTAGCCTTTCTAAAACTTTTTTGTAATCTTCATGCAAACCAGATTCATTATCATTAACAATCACTGCTGAAGTAATATGCATTGGGTTCACCAAAACAAAACCTTCAACTATTTTGGATTCTTTTATTGCTAGCTCTACTTCAAGAGTTATATTAATGAATTCTACTTGTTTTTTTGTGTTAAAATGCAATTCTTTTCTAAATGATTTCATAAATAAAATGGAAACAAACTTGTTTTAAAAAAAACTAATAACACGAATTTTGAATTTCTTCAATACATTCTTTTATTTTTTCTTTTTCAAAAAACCCCATAGTACCTATTCTCAGACCTTTTTCAGAATATTTTCCTTTCCCAGATGCAATGGCAAAACCTTTTTTGGCGAGAGTATTTTTTATTCTGTTTTTTTCTTCTATTGACTTGCACAAAAAACCAACAATTGTAGGAGAATAAAATCCTTTTTCACCCATTATTTCAAAACCTGCTTCACTTAATTTTTTTCTCACATAAAAAGACATTTCTTCGTGTTCTTTTCTAAAATTATCAATTCCTTTTTCTTCAATCATTAAAAGTGAAAGTTCAAGGTTTTGAAAAAGAGTTACTGCAGGAGTACTAGGATTCTGGTTGTGTAAAGCTTTTTCCAAATTGTGTTTAAGATTAGGATAATAATTTTTTTTAACTCCTTTTTCAACTACTTCCAATGCTGTTTTTTTGTTAAGAAACACAATAGAAAGGCCTGGCATTATTCCAATTGCTTTTTGGGAAGCTGTTGTAAAAATATCTGCACTCTCAGAAGAAACTTTTCCTACAGGCCACGCTGAAACAGAATCAACAAGCAATTTTCCTGAAAAATTTTTTCTTATACTTTCAACATCATTAATACATGCAGTAGAAGTTTCATTTTCAACTAATGCAAGAGTATCAAAAGTTTCTAAATCAATTTTTTCTTTAATACGAGAATAATTTATTCCAGTACCTTCAACAAAATTGATGACCTCAGTATTATTATACAATTCAGAAATTTCACCAACTCTTTTTCCAAAAACACCATTTGAAACAACAAGCACTTTCCCAAAATCGAGAGAACTAAGCATCGATTCATTCGCAAGTGTTCCTGAGCCAGTAAAAACTACTGCTTTTTTAGCACCTGAAAATTTCTCAAGCTTTTGCATAACTCGATTATAAAGCTCAGAAAATTCTTTTGAACGATGATGAATAATTTCAGATTGATATGAAAGAATTCTATCAGGCACATGCACAGGCCCTGGGGTTAAAAGCAAATTAACCACCAAGACCTTTTTGCAAAAGAATTTCTTTTACCCTTACTTCCATTCTTTTTTGCGCTTCTATTGTGCTTCCACCCAAATGAGGTGTGAGAATAAGCCGGTCATCACCCAAAAGAGAAGCATATTCTGGCGGTTCTTGATAATGAACATCAAGACAAACAGCCGAAAGAAGATTATTTTCAAGAGCCTTTTTTACTGATTCAAATTCAACTACTTTTCCTCTTGATGCATTAATTAAAATTGCACCATTTTTCAGAAGATTAACATTATCTGAATTAAGCATATGTTTTGTTTCATTTGTAAGAGGAACATGAAAAGTCAAAATATCTGATTCTTCAAAAAGTTTTTCAATACAAAATCTTTTTTCATAAAGAGTTTCCTCAACAAAAGGATCGTAATAAATCACCCGCATGCCAAGTGCATGACAAACTCTTGCAACACCTGACCCTATTCTTCCAAGACCAACTATTCCAATTGTTTTTCCAAAAAGTTCTGTTCCAACAACTTCATTTCTATTTTCCCACTCTCCTTTTTTCATTAATTCCTGATGGACAATTATTTTCCTTGATGCAAGAACCATGAAACCCACAACTAATTCAACAACAGACGGAGCAGAAAGAGGAGTGTTAATCACTTCAATTCCTTTTTCATTGCAAAAAACAGCATCAATATTATCTAAACCCACCCCTTGTCTTATTATTAACTTTAAGTTAGGTGCTTTTTCAAGAATTTCTTTAGTAATTTTTTGGCTTCTTACAACAAGCACACTAGCAATAGGAATTCTTTTCAATAAATCAGCATCAGAATCAAACCTTAAAATATTTCCTTTGAAATCAGGAAGTTTAACATCACTTGAAACTACAAAAAAAGGTTTTTCAAGAATTTCTTTTATTTCTGAAAGTCCAAAAACAGAAAAATCCGCATTTTGAATTACTTCTTTTCTGTCCCCAATAGCAAAAGAAACCGAAGAGTTTCTAAACATTTCAATATCATTAGCACCATCACCCACAGCAATAACTGCAAACCCAGAATCAAGATATTTTTTTGCGACCGCTTCTTTGTTTATCTTTGTTTCTGCAGAATCAAGAATATTATTTTTAAAAACAAGATTATTCGCATAAACTTCTTTTACTTTTAATTTCTTAGCAATCTTTTCAGCAAAAAAAAGAAAACCATTTGAAACAATAGCAGTTTCACAACCTTCACTTTCAAGCCACTCAATTAATTCTTCAGCTCCTTTGTTGAAACAAACATTCTCCGCAACACCTAAAACAGATTCAAAAGAAATTCCTTTTATTAACCCAAAACGCTTATTGATTGCATCACTAAGAGGGATTTTTCCAGACATCGCACTTTCAGTAATATGGGTCACTTCATTTTCAGCACCTTTCAATCTTGCCATATCAACTAAAAACTCATTTTGCACTACTGTGCCTTCAAGATCCATTAAACAAACCTTATTCATACTAAACAAGCGCACATTGAGCTATTATAATATTTCTGGTAAAATATTGAATAAAAACACAAAAAATACATACTTTTTAATAATATGTTGAATGTACATTCAACTATGGATAAAACTAATTTCAAAATTATTGAAACTTTAAAGGAAAATAGCAGGCTTTCAATTAAAGAAATTTCTAACAAAATAAAAATTCCAATTACAACTGTACATTACAGACTCAAAAGCATGATGCAAAAAAATGCAATTAAATTCACAGTACATGCAGATAGAAAATTTTTGGAACGAGATCTTATTGCATATATTATGGTTAGAGTAACTCCTGGTATTGACCATGAACAACTTTTTGAAGAAATATTAAAACATGATGAAGTTGAAGAAGGTGCAATAATTACAGGGGATTTTGATTTAATTTTTTTAATAAGTGTCAAAGACATGAACAAAATGAATGATTTTGTATTGAAATATTTGAGAACAAAAAAACAAGTTGCAGACACACGAACATTGATTTGTTATAATCTTGCGGAAAAATGAGAATTAAAAAAAACTTCCCAGTAGGTATTCTTTTAAATGGCTTTTAGATTAGGGCATATCGCTTGGTTGGCAATCAAGAGGCCGCGGGTTCAATTCCCGCAAAGTCCAATTCAAATTTTTTAAAGTATACTATTATCAATTACTTAAACAGCAATATTATCAATTATAATTGGGGGTATTTTATGAAGAAATTTTTAGCGATTGCGATTGTTTTGGTATTTTTTATTGCTTTTTTGCCTGCTGTTAGTTCTGCAGATGCAGTATGTGCTGAACCTGAGTCATTTCCTCTTTTGAACCCTATTGAGGAACAAAGAGGAACAGTTACTGTAGGAAATGATAATGCAAATATGTATGTTGTTTTTTCAGGGATTGATTCGTGGTTCATTAAATCAGATTATTTAAGAGGAGCCATGAGACTTGATAAAAAAAAATGAGGCTGAACTTTTTGAATATATAAACAATTATATTCCTTCAGTTCCTTTCAGCATTTACACCATTCCTATTGCTGAAGCAAAAATCAAAAAAAGACAAGCAGTTTTTTTATCGGCTTATACAATGGTTGAAAAAATAGATGAATTTAATTTCAACGATTATGCTTGGGTAAGAGGAGACTTTTCAGAAGAAGAAAAAGAATATTTTAGTTATACTCTTAAACCATGTGTTTCAGCAGAAGTTAAAGGAACACTGACTCAAGGGGGTTGGGGAACTGAAGCCCATGGAAATAATCCAGGAGTTTACAGAGATTTGTATTTTTCAAAAGCACTTCCTAACGGACTTGTAATAGGAGATGTGAATGGTTACACAATAACCCTTACAAATTCAAGGGCAGTTCAGGAATTTTTGCCCCAAGGAGAAACTCCATCAGCATTAGTACAGAATTATACAAATCCTTTGACAACAGAATCAGGAGTTCTTGCTGGACAGATAACTGCACTTGCATTGAATATTGCTTTTGATTATTTTGATAAAGGATTTTTGGATTCTGAAATAAATCTTGCTGATATGAACGTTCTTACAGGAAACTGTATAGGTATGAGTGTTCAAGAAGTACTTAATGAAGCAAACAAAACACTTGGAGGAACAGGAACTGTATTAAGTGCTGTTCAAGCTAATGAGTGCGCTACAAGAATTAATGAAAATTTTGCAGGACAAGTAGATGAAGGTTATCTCCAGCATTAAGCCGGAGATCCTTTTTCTTTTTTTTAATTTTTATTTTATTCAGGGCGAAATAAGTAGGACGTTATCTCCGCGTAGAAGAACTCTGCCGTATTTGCTTTTTGTTTCGCCGTTTTCAAGCTTTTCAGCTTCCTCAAGCATAAGGTTCATGTGAACATCAAATGCTTTTAGTGTTCCGCGGAAAGCAATATCGCCTTTTAATTCTACAAGAACATTTTTTCCTAAAGCGTCATTCAAAAGATCGAATGGTCTATTTGTCATTTTTTTACCCCCTTGGAATTAATTTTTTCCTGTGCAGTTTTTGGTTTTCTTCTAAATATTGACAAGATTTTTTGAATTATTCCTGAAAAACCTGAATTAGGAGAAGCCTCAACTTTAAGTGAAATTCTTGCTAGTTTTGCAGCTGCTTTTTGAATTGCTATTGCAGCAGGAGAACTTGGTTTTCGAACCATTATAGGCATTACGGTTTCCTGCATAAAACTCTTTCTTACTTCATCGTCAAAAGGAACTGCTACAAGAACAGGCAATTCAAGAATTTTCATGACATCGTCTTTTTTGATTTCGCCTTTTTCGCCTCTAACAAAATTAAGAATTGTTCCGATTGGTTTGCTTCCTAATCTTTGCGCAGTAATTTTTGCTTTCAAAACATCAGCTACACTTGGGCTTGATGGCGCAGTAATAAGAAGCACTTCATCAGAAGCTGAAATTGCCGCAAGAACATTTTTTTCAATTCCTGCTGCACAATCAAGGAAAATAAAGTCAAACTGATTTCTAATAGAATCAATTATTGATTGAAGTCTTTCTGAATCTACTCTTTTATAATTTTCAAGGCTTAATCCAGAAGGAACAAATTTTAGGTTATTTGGGGCATCATAAATTGCATCTTGGATATTTG
Source organism: uncultured archaeon (assembly GCA_964394025.1). Lineage (GTDB taxonomy): Archaea > Iainarchaeota > Iainarchaeia > Iainarchaeales > Iainarchaeaceae > PCWY01. The sequence continues at coordinate 7,681 of CAYMWD010000016.1, forward strand.
CCTCTCCAAGAAGAACATCATGAAGAGTAATCGGAGAATTTTGCATATTCAATAAAAGAGAAAGATTTGCCATTGCAATATCAGCATCAATTACACATACATTAAGCCCTCTTTTTGCAAGTGCAATCCCTAAATTTGCAGTTATTGTTGTTTTACCAACTCCGCCTTTTCCTGACAATATTGCTATTACTCTTCCCATTTAAATTTCACCAACATATAGGTAAGTTAATTTAGCTTAAAAATCTTACTAACTCCTTGAATTCAATTATTTTTTACCAAAAAAGAATCAAGTTCTTTTGCAAGTACTTTAAGTTCTATTGTAGATAAATCAGAAGATGCTTTTACAATGTATAGTTTTTCATTAAAAGGAATCATCATTTTCCATCCGTTGCTTTGTACAAGAACTGTTTCACTTTTTGGCATTTCTGATTGAATATAATTGAAAAGTGCTGCCCCTGAAACTGCGTCCGATATTCCATTACCATTGCTTGAAACAATCATACTTCCTCTGGTAGAAGCAACAATAATTTCATCAACAAGGTGTTTTCTTTTTAATTCTGAAAGAAATAATTCCAAATCATTAGTTGCAGTATTAAAATTAAATTTATCCAAGTAATCTTCAAAATAATTAAGGTGGCTTACTGGTTTTACAGTATCATCCAAATCAAGTACTTTTCTTGCAAATCCGTTTAACAAATTTTTTGCCGCTTTGAGCATTTTTTTATCCCAATCCACTTAAACCAAGTTTTTTGAAGATATCTTTCTTCGACTCACTTTTTTTCACAACTTCACTAAGAACTTTCTTAGCAAATTCTTCGGAAAACTTTTTTGTAAAAAGCTTTGAGGCTTCACTTTTTGTGAAACCTTTGGTAACCTTGCTCTTGTCATTAAAAGCAGTAACAAGATCCACCTGTTGATTTGTCAAAGAAATGACATCAGCTACAACATATTGACTCGCAAAAGAATTAAAAACTTGAGGAACAGCAGCATCGCCAAAAACAGTAATTCCGTAAAAGTCATATTCATAAAAAGAAGCAACTAAATTGCCATCTTTGAACAGAATTGCACCTTCTTCAAGGCCATCAAATCCTTCTAAAGTAAGAACAATATAACCTGAAAATTGCTTGTCGTAAAAACTTTCGACAAGTTTTTTTTCATCGATTTCTTTAATGTTCAGTCCTTTGCTAATAACTTCTCCTACGGGCAGGTTCATAAAAAATCACTTTCCAAGCACTATTACATGGTCGGCGTTATTTTTAAGGGAAACTGCACTCATTTCTTCAGCCAACATTACTATTGTTTCTTTGCCTTTTTCTTTTGCCTTTAATATTGCCGGAAGAAAATCAGAGTCCCTTGTAACAAAAATAATTGTATCAACCGAATTATTGTAAACCGCTTCAACAGCATCACAAGCCATTGCAACATCAATATCTCCAACAGTAAGAACTGATTCAAATCCCTGATTTACAACTGCTTCAATAAGCTTATTTGAGGCATATTGATTCATAAAAACCCGGCCAACTTTTACTTTTCCGAATTTATTCACATTTCTTCTTATTTCCGTGAGGTTTATACCTAATTCTTTTCTAAGAATATTCGGACCATCAACAAAAACCGCAAGGTTCTTTTCTTCTTTAGAAATCATTTTTTTTAGGTTTTTTGTAAACGAATCAAGCATTTTATCCCTTTTATAATAAGTAATAAGCGAATTATAAACCTTAACAATCATCAATTAAAAGCCTTAAAAGGATGGAAAGCTATTTAAACAGAAGCAGATTATTTCTTTTTATGGTTGAAGGACAAAAAAAATTTGCAAACGCAGGCGGATTTAAGCCTGGATCATATCTACTTATTGACGGAGAACCTTGTCAGGTTAAAAGTTTGGAAAAATCAAAACCAGGAAAACACGGTTCTGCAAAAGCAAGAATTACAGCAATGGGCATATTCAAAGAAACTAAAAAAACTCTTCTAAAACCAACAGATGCTGATGTCGAAGTACCAATTATTCTAAAAGGAAACGCACAAGTTGTCGCAGTAATGGGTGAAATTGTACAAATAATGGACATTGACTCATACGAAACATATGATGTTCCAAAACCAAAAGATGTACAAGCACCAGCAGGCGCAGAAGTGGAATATATTCACTGGGGCAGTTTTGTAAAAATTACCCGAAAGAAATAATAGTTCTTTAATTCTTTTCAACTAAAACTATTTTTATGAAAATAATAAAAGTACCAACTTCTCAAGGCTCATTGGACAAGAATATAGGAACAGAATTGGCTCCTGAAATTCTTTGCAAAGAAATTGAATGCGAAGAAGTTTTTGTAACTAAAGGGGATATGGAAGCAACTGATGCTGCCATTTATTCAAAAGCAAAGGAAATTTTTTCAAATCCAAAAGAAAAAAACCACGAAAAAGCAATTTTTGTGGGCGGAGACCATTCAATCACTTATAATATATTCAAAGCTTTTTCTGAAAAATTTGAGAAACCTTGCTTATTAATTTTTGATGCGCACGCAGATTGCGATGTTTTTTTCAAACCAGTTTCGCATCAAGATTTGAACAGAGCTGTTGTTGAAGAAAAACTTGCAGATACACAAGACATAATTATTATTGGTATTCGCAAAGTGTTTGATGTGGAAGAACCTTTTTTGAAAAAAAATAAAATTCCAACAATTACTGCAGAAGAGATTCATACTAATTTTGAAAAATCAAAAGAAAAATTACAAAATTTTATTGCACGACAAAAAAACATTTACCTTTCATTTGATATTGATGCGTTGGATCCTTCAATTGCACCAGGCACCGGCTACTTGGAAGAAAATGGCTTGAGCAAAAAGCAGGCTTTTGAAATGCTTGAAATTGTGATTAAGTCTGGAAAAGTTAAGACTTTTGATTTAGTTGAAATAAATCCAAAAATAGATAAAGATGGAAAAACAATTTCTATTGGAAAGAAAATAATTGAAAGGTTTTTGGATGAGTAAAGTGAATAAAGATACTATAGCAAGAATTGGAAGAATAAAAAAAGAGCTTAGTGAAAGAGCAGAAGAACGTGGATTTATTGATGTTCCTGAAGGCAGAGTCAAAGTAGCAAAAGGAAGATCTAAAAAAATTAGAAGAGCAATTTTTGCAAAACTTGAAGCCA
>CAYMWD010000017.1:0-10761 GCA_964394025.1 uncultured archaeon
ATCAGGATCAAATCATAGCGAGATTAATAGCGGACTAAAAGTGCATGAAAATTTTGGTATAGTTTGGAAATATCCCAAAAATTTGCAAACAATTACAGACGGATGGCAAATTAACGACGCCCTAGACATTGATAAATATTGGGCAGTTATTTTAGAAAAATAAAATTTGGAATATTAATTTGTCTATTAATTAAAAATTATTTATAATCGATATTTATGCCAAAAAAAAATAAGAAAGAAAATCAAAATAGTGAAAAAGAAATAGCACCCAAAAAAATTAAGTCAAGCCTGACGGAATTTACTCAGAATTCTTTGCCTACCGATAAAGAAATAAAAAAGTTTGATGAAATAACACGTAAAAATTTTACAGACGATGAAGGACTTACCCAAGGAATTGCTTATTATTACAGAGTTCAAGCAGTTGACCGAATGGGAAATCTTGGTTCTTTGAGTAGTATTAAAAGAATACTCAATTCAGCAAGTTCGTGCGGAATTGATATTTCTATCGAAGTGCCTGAAATTGTAAAAGCAGGAAACCTCGATATTGAAGTTGTAATTACAATGGGAGAAATAAAAAATGGAAAATTAAGTTTAAAACTTCCAGGTGAAAATTACAAAATACTTGTAGAAAATAAAACAGGTTCAAGAATAACTAAATCTTATACTATTCCTGAAGGTATTTCAGGAACGTTAGGAATTTTTGTTGAAGGAAAAGATGAAAATAACAAACCTTGTGAAGGTCTTGCTGAAATTGAAGTTGATTCAGTAAAACCAGAAATTGAAATTGTTTCACCAACTGAAAATGAAGAAATTAAAAATAAAATAAAAATAATTACAAGTGCTTCTGATGAAGGCAAAGAAATTGAAAAAGTAGAAGCTTTTGTTAACAATAATAGCATAGGAATTCTAGTAAAAAATGGCGACAATTATGAAATAGAATGGGATACCGCAAAAAAATCAAAAGGAACTTACACTTTGAAAGTTGTTGTTTCTGATAAAGCTGGAAATATTTCTGAAAAAGAAATAAATATAAAAGTAAATAACATTGATGAAAATCTTTATGCAGAAAAAGATTATCTTGCAAAAACAGAACTCGAACAGGGTTTGAAAAATTCAGGAGTAAAAGAAAATCTTATTGAAACAGCAAAAAAACTTATTGAAGAAACAAATCCAAAAAGAAGTATTGAAGTAAGAAGAACTGGTTCAGGAATTGAAGCAGTAATACATGTTTCAATAAAAAATACTGGAACAGCAAAAAATCTCCAAATTATTGAATCAATACCTAAAAGTGTTGTTTCAAATGCAAATCTTATTTCAAGTGCAAAAGAATTCACAATTCTTCAAGCAGACCCTATATTAAGATTTAATCTTGGCGCAGTTGCTGAAGGCGAAGAAGTAAATTTTTCTTACACAATTGGAAAAGCACTTACTGAAAGCCAAGCAGATTCAGCAATAGAAGGATTTGATTCATATGAAACTGTTCCAATTGTTCTTGAAGAAAATGAAAGTGAACCTATTCAATTCACTGGAATTTCAGATATGCTTTGGATTGGTTTTATAATAATCATTCTAATCTTTGTTTTAATAATTGGAATAATTGTTTTCGGAGGAGGTGCTTTGATTGCCCATAAAGTATACAAATCATCATCTAACGAACCTGAAACTGCAGGACTTCATACAGCATACCGCGGACATACAACTGGTTTTGCTGATGAAATAAAAAATATGCTAAAACCTAAAGAAAAAGAAAAATCAGGCAAATTTGCATTCCGCAAAAAATAACAGCGGAATGCTAAAAAAGGAGTTAACCCCCTTTCTTTATAGTGAACTAAAATGTATATGGCTGCAGTAATTGGAGCAGGCCCTATTGGAAGTGTCTGTGCTAAAAAAATTCAAGAAAATGGGTGGAATACTGTACTTCTTGAAGAACACCCTAAATCAGGCATTCCTGTTAATTGTACAGGAATAATAAGTTCATCTGGTGTAAAAGAACGTGGAATTTTAAAACAAACCGAAGAAGCTACTTTGAATAAAGTTAAAGGCGCTCAAATTTTTTCACCTCATCATGAAATGATTGAAGTTAAAAGAAACAATACCGTTGCTCACATTATTGACAGGGCTAAATTTGATCAAATTCTTGCACAAGAAGCTGTTGATGCTGGAGTTGAATTTAGAACAAACACAAAAATGATTGACATTAGAAACGAAACAATATTTTTTGAATACCAAGGGGGAAGAGGCGGACTTTTAAAATCAAAAATAATTATTGGAGCTGATGGAGTAAATTCTCGCACAAGAAAAATAGCAGGGATAGAAACAGGAATTGAAAATTATGTTCACGCTTACCAAGTTGTTGCAAAAGGCGAATTTAACCCAGATTATGTGCAAGTTTTTTTTGGAGATAATTCAAAAGATTTTTTTGCATGGATTGTGCCTGAAAGTGAAACAAGAGCAAGGGTAGGTTTAGCAAGCACTTCAGGAAATGTTAGAAAAGATTTCAATTTTTTTATACAAGAAAAAAATATAAACGGAGCATTATGTGAAAGATGTAGTTCGCTTATTCCAATTGGAAGACCCTTCAGAAAAACTGTTTTTGATAATCTTATGCTTATTGGGGATTCTGCATTTCAAACTAAAGCAACAACAGGCGGAGGAATATTAAGTGGAATCCATTGCGCAGAACTTGCAGCAGAGACAATACACGAACACTATAAAGACAAAGCCCCACTTGAAAATTATGAAAAAAAATGTTCAGAAATAAACAAAGAACTCGAGCTTCATTGGAAACTTAGAAAATATATGAATTCTCTTAATGAAGAAAAAATGGATAAACTTTTTCAAAAAATGAATAAATCAAAAATGAGTGAATTTTTGAATGAACACGGAGACATGGACAAACCAAGCAAATTCATAGGCAAAATAATGCTAAAACCAGCAATGTGGAGAATGTTTCCTGATGCACTCAAATTTTTGAGAGCTTAAAATCAATGACGAATTTTTCTTTTCAATCTTTCAGTAGTAACTTTTACTTCACGACCTTACGTTTCTTTTGACCTTACTGATGCAAATGCTTCTCTTCCAACAAATTCTGCACGAGCACCATGCATAGTTTGTCTTCCATCAAGAGAAATCATTTTTCTACCTGCAAAAAGATGATTAAGAAAAACTTCTAAACCATAACCTTTTACCACTCCTTTAACTTTTGAACTTAAAACTCTGTGAAGTGCAGGAGTACTAAAAGATCTTATTCCTGAAACATGAATAGTCGGAAAATCTTCTCTTTTTTCACGCCAAGGAGAAACAAGCATAATTTCCTTTTTTTCAACAGTATTTTTTCTAGCAGTGCTAATCATTTCAGAAAATAAACTATCTTCCATTTTCAAAATATCCGCATCAAGAAGAATAGTCGAATGCGCACCTAACTCTACTGCTCTTTTAAAACCAGCAAAAACAGCATTTGCTTTACCAACATTTTTTGGCATTTGAATTACTTCACAACCTGCTTTTCTTGCAACTTCAGCAGTTCTGTCTTTAGAACCATCATCAACAACTATTAAATGTGCATTAATTTTTGTTTTGGCCATAGACTCATGAACTTTTTTAAGTGTAAGTTCGAGCCATGAATCCTCATTATAAGCAGGAATAATTATTACATTCGGTGCTTCATGGATTTGCATAAAATCAACATTTAAAATATTTCAAAATCATCATTTGATTGCCCGCGCATTCTTTTTAATTTTTCTTCAAGTTCTTTGCCTGTTTTTATTTCGCCTTTTGTTTCAGCTGTTTCACGGACAGATTCTTTTTTGAATTCTTCTAGTGCATGCGATCGCTTAAGCTTTGATTGAATCTGATTAAGCTCATCCATTGTTGCTTCTTCAGGAATACCTGAATAACCACATTTATTACATCTATAAACAGCACCATTAACATGAGCCATACCTAAAGCGTAACATTCTGGGCAATATTTAAATTTCATTTAGTATAAGTAATGCGTTGAATAATAAAAAAGTAGGCTTTAAGCAAAACTAAACAAAAAGATTTATGCTTTTCTTTTTGATAAAGGTTTTTCTTTTCACTGAAAAGAAAAAGGTTTAGCCCCGCAGAGATTCGAACTCTGGTCTCGACCTTGCTCCTGATTTCAATAAAAATATCAAAAAACCAGCCAGAGGGTCGAATCCTTGGCCACTAGACGACGGGGCTATTAATAACAATTTTACCTACATCAGCCAACCTAACATGTTTAGCAGGATGCCTAAAATTAATGCATTCGGCAAACTTTAAAACACTATTCCTAGACATCAATTCAACAGTATAAAGAGGCAAATACTTCTCAGCTTTAACCCACATATAAAATCTTGAATCAATGCCAAATTTTAGAAGCGCATCTTTTACTTGTTCAACCATAAGCTTGCTAGTACTTGCATACTTCACAATATTCTTGTTAGTTATAGTTCCGTCAGAATCGAATAAACCCTGTAAAAATGAAGAAACAATTCTATTGTCTGAATTCAGAATTAAATCTGAGCCAAATATTTTATTGCATTTATACCCGTTGCAAATCTCAAAGTAGCTTCTAAAAAACCAATGCAATACTTTTGAACCAAAATAAGATTTAAAACAATTTTTCTTTGAATCATATTGTTTTGCATTAATACCAAAAACTTTCAAAATAAGCAAATTGCACAAAGCTTGATGTTTTCTGTTATCAAAAAAAGCACCAATTGTCCAATTTCCTTTCCCATTCGAAGAATCCCCTGCGAAAGTTCCATCGCCAAGGTATAATCCAAGAAGGTACGCCAAATCAGGAGTAATTAAGTTAGGGAACTTTATTTTATGGGAAGAGTACCTGCAACTTAATAAAATATCTTTTGAATCAATTTTAGATTTTATTTCTTCCTGAAACGAAGCATCACAAAAACCAATCAACTTATTTAGCTTTTTAATAGATATTGGTTTTCTCCCATTTGGCCACTCCTTCAAAGCAGTATAGGGTACTCCTAACAGCTTGCAAGCTTTTGATGGACCTTCCAAATGAAAAAGAATCTCTCTTATTTCTTCCCTCACACCATGAACATAAACTTCATCTTTCAGCCAATCAGAATCAACATTAAAAATTGATAATTTATTTTTCATTAAAAAATTATTCTACAGCGTATTGTCATTGCTTTCGAAGGAGGGTGAATTGCCGATACGATTACTCTAAAAAATACCTTCCGCGAAGTTTTAAAACAGTATCATTCTTATTATTTTTCGAGGTGGTTTTTTGAAAAAACTTGCAATATTAGCTATTATAGGGCTAGCGCTTCTTTTATCAGGATGCGGTGGACCACAAGCAGTTGCTCCAGGAACAGGAAGTAGTACAACTAATCCTTTGACAGGAGAAACTACAACAACATACAACACAGGAACAGGAACTGTGACTACAAATGCTACAGGAAATTTTGATGAATCAATCAAAGCATGCATTCCAGGAAAAACTATAGAATGGAATTATTCCGGAATGGGTGGACAGGGAATGGCAAATGTTGAATGGGAACTTATCATAATAGGCAAGGAAGCAAAAGGATGCCATGCAAAATACCAAATGGTTGGAAGTTCAGGCGGAGAAACTCAAAACATTGCTTATGATTTCTACTTTGACGAAGAAGGCGAAGTAGTTGACGTTCAAATGATGGGAATTAATCAGTAAAGGGGAAAACCCCCTTTTTTCTTATTTTTTTGCCGCTCGGAATCTTTATTAATATTAAAAAATATATAGAAAAGCATGGTTCAAGAAGACAAGAAAAAAGAAATGGAAGCAATTCTTAAAGAAATGAAAAGTAAACTTTTAGAAATGGAAGATCTTCGTAAAAAAATAAAATTAAAAGAACTTGAAAAAATTGAACCTACCGAATCTAGGGCAATGCTTGAAGAAATAAAAGTTCCAAGCCTAAGTTTAATAAAAGAAGGCAAAGCTTAAACCTAGGTGTTCTTAGTGCTATACAATAATGGTAAAAAGCTAATTAAAAAAACAAAAATTGCAGATAATTTATTTTTAAGATTTAAAGGATTAATGTTTGAAGATAAAAAAAACTTTGACTATGCATTAATTTTTAAATTTCCAAAAGCAAGCAAAATAGGAACAAGTTTGCATATGCTTTTTGTTTTTTTTCCAATAGATGTTCTATTTTTGAATGCTGAAAAAAAAGTAGTAGATAAAACTACAATGAATCCTTGGCAATTAAATTACACACCTAAAAAAGAAGCAAAATATGTAATAGAAATTCCAAAAGGAAAAGGCAAAGAAGTCAAAATTTCTGATTTAATTGAATGGAAATAAATGAAAAAGAATAAAAACACAAACAACCAATAATACGTCAATTGACGTAGAAGTGTTTTTATGGATTCGGTTATTTTTGATTCTGAAAAAATAGGGCAAATAATGGGTTGGAGAGCTTATGACCCTTATAAAACTGAAAAAGCAGTATTAGTTTTACAAGATTCGGATAAATCAAAGGCAACTAATAATAACACAGGTAGCACTAAAAGAAGCATTTTAAAGTTAAAATCAGGTAAATTGATTTATTATGCAAAAAACATATGTGAATTAAGCTTTGATGAAGCCGAATTGCTCAAAAACTGCCTCGAAGAGTATCAAAAACAACACAAAAATAAACTTGAAATCAGCTCTTTTTTTGAAAAAAATATTGAAAAACAAAATATTACTTTAGATTCAGAACAATTACAATATTTGAAAAAAATTATTACAATTATTAGTAAACCAGGAAATATTCTTGAAGAATTATTATTGGACCCTGAACTTGAAGAAATTGCAGTAATTGGAACAGGGCGAATAAAACCAGTGTATGTTTATGATCAAATTTTTGGGTGGCTTGAAACAAATTTCTTTTTTGAAAATGAAAAAACAATAATAAATGTCATAAATGCATTATCAGCACATTCAGGAAAAAGAATTACTTTACAAAACCCTAAACTTAATTCGTTTCTTCAAGATGGCTCAAGACTTAATTCATGCATAGCGCCAACTTCAGTTTCTGGCCCTAATATAACTATAAGAAAATTTAAACAAAATCCATTAACTCCAGTAGACATAATTGAAAGCAATACAATTTGCGCAGAACAAATAGCATTTTTATGGATGGCTTTGCAAGCAGATTGTTCTCTTTTAATTTGTGGAAACACGGGCTCAGGCAAAACAACTCTACTTAATAGTCTGCTTAATTTTATTCCTAAAAAAGAACGAATTGTAATTGTAGAAGAAACGCCTGAAATTAATCCACCTCAAAACCATTTTATTAAATTAAAAACTTCAGAGGAAAGCGAAATTAAAATGCAGGAAATCATTACAAATACACTTAGAATGCGACCTGACAGAATTATTGTGGGGGAAATAAGAGACAGAGAAGAAGTGTCGGCATTTATGGATACTCTTCTTGCAGGGCAAGGAAAAGGAAGTTATGCTACTTTCCACGCACAGTCAGCAAAAGAAGCATTATTTAGATTAAAAAATCTTGGAGCAATGGAAACTGATTTGACATCAATAGATTTGATTTTAGTGCAAAGAAGAATTACGGTTAACAAAAGAGGAAATTCAATAGACACTAGAAAAGCCACTGAACTTTGTGAAACAAAAATAGAAAAAAATACAATAATTGCAAACCAAATTTACTCATATAACCAGAAAAAAAATATTTTTGAAAATAAAAAAAATAGTGAAAAAATAAACGAAAAAATTTGTACAAGTTTTGGGTTAACCAAAAAAGAATTTGGAGAAGAATTAATTAAAAGAGAAAAATTTTTAGATAGTTTAAGGAAGAAAAAACAAAGGGATTTTTTTGAAGCAATCAATAATTACAAATGAAATAAACAAACTAAACTCAACACTCGAGTATCTTGGTGCAAATGAAAATGCCGAAAAATATATTTCAAAATGTATCAAATTAAGTTTAGTGTTTGCAATTCTTTCGTGGCTTTTGTGGAATCTATTTTTTGAATCATTTATTGAAGGAATTTTATTTTCATCAATTATAACAACAGCACTATTTTTAGTGCTAATCAAAAGTCCTGAAAAAAGAAAGAAAAAACGAGCCGGGGAAATTGAAAAACATCTGCCTTTTGCATTAATGCAACTTAGTGTTGAACTTAATATAGGATTAAGTTTTGATTATTGCCTTGCAAGAATCTCAAAAGCAGATTATGGTGCACTTTCAGAAGAAGTAAAAAAAGCGATTTTATCAAAAAAAACAGGAAAATCAATAACAAACGCGCTTGAAGAAAGAGCAAAAAAAACAGGTTCTTTGATTTTCAAAAGAAGTGTTTCTCATTTGATTTCAATATACACTCAGGGTTCAAAAAACACACCTGGCGAAACAATAAGAAGAATAGCACTAGAACAGCTTTCAAGACAAAAAGCAGAAGCAAAAGTATTTTCTGAAAAAATAGTAATGATTTCTTTAGCATTTATTGTTATTTCTGCAATAGTACCAGCCTTATTTCAAGCATTTGTGGTTGTAGGAAGTTCATTCATGGAAATAGGATTTGGTGATTTTGAGGTTCTTATAATCACTGGAATTTTATTCCCACTTCTTGACATAAGCGCCATCTTATACATAATTAATATTACACCTGAATTTCTTAAGGGATAAAAATGGATAAAATAAAAAAAGATTTTGAAGAATTACTAAAAAATATTAATTACAAAAAAGGTTTGCGTGGTTTTCTAACTGAATCTGGAGCAATAGGTTTTGTTTTTTTTATAATTATTTTGTACTTGGGTTTATTCGAATCAAAAAGCGAAAAAATAGTTATTCTTTCTTTTTTTACTTTTCTTGTTCCTTTTGTAATAAATTATTTTTACAAAAAATATTTGTTTGAAGCTAAAAAGAAAAAAATAGAAAATGATATTCCTGACATGCTTCTTATTGCATCTTCAATCCCTTATGGTGCAGGCGTTGAAAAAATTATTTCTTTTATGGCTGAAACCGATTCTGAGTTGGGAGAGGAATTTAAAAAAGCAGAATCTGAAATAGATGCCGGAAGCACAATTGAATCAGCATTTGAAAGAATGAAAAATCGAAATAAATCTCTGCAATTGAATCGTGCATTAGACCTTATTCTAAATTCACTTATTCTTGGCGCGGACATGAAAAATACTTTTCGCGAAACTGCAGAGGATTTTATTCAAACAAATTCAATATTTCGGGAACGTTCAGCAAGTATGACTATTGAAAAATACACTCTGCTTCTAGCAGGGGGAATTATTGTACCTTTAGTACTAGGAATGATTTCTGGTCTTGTTTCAGGTTTTAATTTTTCTGCAATTTCTGAAATAGGAATAGGACTGACAGAAGTAGATAGAAACAAACTTGTAGAAGCATGTCTTATAGGAAATATGATTTATATCGCGGAATATGCACTTATTGCTTCTTTTTTTGTTGCTATGCAAGAAGGTAATTCAAAAAAAGCAGTTGTTTATTCAATAATAATTTTACCTTTGAGTTTTATCGCATATTTTTTTGGTAAAACAATATAACGCCTACAATATGAAAAGAGTTTTAAACAGAAGAAACCTTACTTTACTTGTGATTTAAATGGATGTTAAATTTGATTTTGTAGAATATAAAAAAAATAATTTTTCAGGATATACTTTAATCGAAGGTTTTCCTGGAATGGGACTTGTTGGAACTATTGCAGTTAAATATTTAGTTGAAAAAATGAAAATGGAACAAATTGGATATATTGATTCGAATATTTTTACACCTATTATAAGAATACACGCAGGAATTCCTGTGAGACCTGCAAGAATTTATGCTGACAAAAAAAGAAAAATATGCGTACTTATTGCAGAACAAGTTATTCCTAAAGAACATACTTATATTGCTTCTAAAAAAACAATTGAATGGATTAAATCACAAGGAATAAAAGAACTTATTTCACTTTCAGGAATTCAAGCAGCACCCGAAACTAAAAGTAAAGAAGTTATTTACGGTATTAGTGCAAATGAAAAATGCAAACCTATTTTGAAAAAATTTGGAATAACTGAAATCGGAGAAGGGATTACTACTGGGGTAACTGCATTTATGCTTCTTGAATTGAAGAATTCAAAAATAAAAGCAATTTCTATTTTAGGCAATGTTAAAATAGCAGCAGATTATAAGGCAGCTGCAGAAGTATTAAAGAAACTAAATAAAGTTATGAATTTCAAACTTGATGTTGAACCTTTGCTTAAGGAAGCAAGAGAAACTGAAAAAAAAGTTATTGAACATTTGCAGAATCTTAAAACAACAACAGATAAAACTGATAATTTTGAAGTAAAAACTCCAATAGTAACCTAAATTATTTTTTAGGTTTTGGATGGTTATTTTCCATTCTTTGAATAATATCAAGGTCTTTTTTAGCTTCTGCAAGATGAGCTTTTATTTGTGCATTACTTTTCCCTTCTTTTCTTAAACCAACAACTATTTCTGCAAGCTCATTTCTTACTCTTTGAGCAATTGGCCCTATTTTTTTTCTCAAAGGCATATTATAGTATATATTACATAAATTTATTAACAAGAAGACGCAAAATGTTATTCATGAAGTACCAGTCACTATTCACTGCTTTAGGCATAATTTTAGGTCTTATGTTAGTTCTTATGATTGCTGTTTATTTTAATCAAGCAGAAGTTATTCCTGCTGATGATGCAAGCTATTATGAAACACCAGCAGGAGATGAATATTTGGATTATGATTATGTTTCTCCTGATGAAGAAGGAATAG
>CAYMWD010000018.1:0-10340 GCA_964394025.1 uncultured archaeon
TCTCTTGTTTGTTCCATTGCTTCTTCAAAAGCTTTGAGTTGTTCTTTATTTGCTCTTACTTTTGGAGGAACAATAAAAGCCATATTTTCTTCATTCACATATCTCTGTGATTGTTGAGAGTAAGAAGCAATTCTATGTCTAACCAATTGGTGGGTAAGTGCACGTGATACTCCTTCGATTGCAAAAGTAAAAGAAGCATGTTCAAGCGTAGAATGATGTCCGGAAGTAATCAACATTTTTAGAAGTTTAGCAACTTGTTCGTCGCTTAATTTTGTTTTAAGTTCATCAACAGTTACTCCTGCATAACACATGTGTGCTGCAGTAGCAATAGTTCTCTCAGGGTCAGGAGTGTGTGCAATAAGTTCAACTTTAAGTTTGGCTTCTTTCATACTAATAAAAGAAACCAAAATGTAATTAAATGAATTATAGGTTTGATAAATTTGAGCTAATTTGGATTAAGTTACTTTACTTCAAGGTGAATAATTAGGAGCTTCTTCAGTAATGTTCACATCATGAGGGTGTGATTCTTTTAATCCTGCATTTGTAATCTTAATCATCTGTGCTTTTTTTCTTAATTGTTCTATATTTTCACAACCTGAAAGACCCATTCCTGACCTTATTCCACCAGTTAATTGATAAACAACCTCGCCAATTTTACCTTTGTAAGGAACAACCCCTTCAATTCCTTCCGGAACAAATTTTCTTTCATCAGTAATATCATTTTGGAAATACCTATCTTTAGAACCTTGCATCATAGCTCCAACAGAACCCATTCCTCTGTACTGTTTGAATTTACGATTATTCAAATAAACCGTTTTTCCTGGTGTTTCTTCACAACCTGCAAAAAGCGAGCCAAGCATTACTGCACTTGCCCCTGCAGTAAGAGCTTTTGTAATATCTCCTGAATATTTGATTCCACCATCAGCAATTATTGGAATATTTCCTGCTACTTTAGCACAATCTAATATTGCGGTTATTTGTGGAACACCAATTCCTGCAATAACTCTAGTAGTGCAAATAGCTCCAGGTCCAATTCCGACTTTAATTGCATCTGCACCAGCACTAATTAATGCTTTTGCAGCACTAGCAGTTGCAATGTTTCCTGCAATAATTTCAACATCAAAATTCTTTTTGTATCTCTTAACAGAATCAATAACATTTTTTGAATGTCCATGTGAAGTATCTACGACAACAACATCCACTTCTTTTTCAAGCAGAACTTTAAGTCTATCATCATCTTTTGGTCCAATAGCAGCCCCAACAAGAAGTCTTCCTCTAGAATCCTTATTTGCATTAGGGTGTTTTCTTCTATTTTGAATATCAGTAATAGTAATAAGCCCTTTTAAAATTCCATTTTTATCTACAATTGGAAGTTTTTCAATTCTATTTTTGTGCAAAATTTCTCTTGCTGTTTCATAAGAAACTTCTTTATCAACAGTAATCATATTTTTTATTGGAGTCATTATTTCAGAAACTTTAGTCATAGGATTTTCTTCAAACAAAAGGTCTCTGTTAGTTGCAATCCCAACAAGCTTTCCATTATCAACAACAGGAAAACTATTAATTCCAAACTCTCTTTTGAGTGCATTGATTCTAACAATTCTATCAGTAGAAGAAACAGTAATAGGGTTTGTAATAGTCCAATATTCTGATCTTTTTACTTTTTCCACTTCATTTGCCTGCTGATCAGGAGACAAATTTTTATGTATAATTCCAATTCCGCCTTCTCTGGCTATTGCAATAGCAGTATCATGCTCAGTAACAGTATCCATTGCGGCACTAAGAATAGGTACATTAAGATTAATTTTTTTAGTAAGTTTTGTTTTAAGAGATACATCTTTTGGTAATACTTTAGAAGCAGCAGGAAGAATAAGAACATCATCGAAAGTAAGACCTTCATGTTTTAGAATCTTTTCTTTACCCATAAAATTATACGCTTGGTATAGTTTAAAAACATTACTTTTTCATTTTTTATTTTACTTTTTTGGGACCGTACTTTCAATATATTCATTTCCTGCATGTATTAAGTCTATAGAGTTTGGCCCTGTTTTTCTGTATAATCGGTAGTTTTCGTTAGGTTCTCCAATGCAGATTATTCCTCCAGTTTTAACGTCTTTCATAGCGTTTCTTGCAAGTCTTAATGCATTTTCTCTTAGAGTATAAGGCAAAACATAACCAAGCCTTATTACATCTGCCTTTTGTCCTTTTGGAAGAAGAGGGCCTGTGCGAAGATTATGTTTCACATAAGCAATTTGTGATTTATCTTTTTTACGAACAGCATCAGGGTTTACAACTTTATCAGTTGCAACTATATCTGGTTTAATACCTGCTTTAATTAGCATTTTTTGAAGATAAATTGTTGATGTTAATTGTCCTGCACCATAATCAATAATTACTGGTTTTGAAATCCCTGCTTTTTTT
This sequence comes from uncultured archaeon, assembly GCA_964394025.1. GTDB lineage: Archaea > Iainarchaeota > Iainarchaeia > Iainarchaeales > Iainarchaeaceae > PCWY01. The sequence goes on from CAYMWD010000018.1 coordinate 2,422, forward strand.
AGTTCACCTATTAATCGTTGGTTCATTAGTGTGTATCTTTTAGCAGACATTGATACAACATATTCTGCCATAAACTCTGTAAGTTCTTCTCTTAATCTCGGATTTTCTAGAACCGTATTTATTCCCTTTTGTGAAAAACTCATTTTTTTAGTTTTAAAAAAAGTTTCAAGTCCTCCAAGCATCGCATTAAAGTCTCCGCCCAATTTGAAGAAAGTTGTAACTCCTCTTTTGTTTCTTCTTTTGAAAGCTTCCCGAATAACTGCTAAAAATCTTTCATCTTCGCCTAACTTTTTAATTATTCTTAAATTTTTTCCACTGTTTGAAACTTGTGCTAAAAATTCTCTTGCTTTTTCAACCTGAAACTCAACAATAGATTTTGGAGATTCAATGTGCTGGCGTGCCATTTTTTTAGGGTAATTATACATTCCGACTAATCTTTCTGCAGCTGATGCTCTAACAGGCATATTTTAAATAAATTTTAAGAGTATTTATTGATTTGCATTTGGTTGATTTAATGTTATTTTTTTCTATTTCCGTCTTCTTTATAAATATGAAATTCAATATATAGATGAATGATATATATAGTTTAAGTAAGCTCGTATATGACTTGGTGATACTATGATTTCGGGATATATTGATTTGTTACAACAAGCTACTTCAAATGACACTGTAGTTGCAGTGGCTTTAATTCTCGCAGGAGTAGTTATTGCAAAATTAATTTCTATTATTTTTGAAAATCTAAACAACAAACTCAATGTTGTTTCAACAGCATCACTTCGTTCTTTAGTTAGGGTTCTTGAGTTAATGGTTTTCATGATTTTTACAATTGTAGCTCTTGGAGTTCTTGGAGTTCAATTTGCAAAAGACTTTTTAGTCAAAATTTGGGAAATTGTTCCTAATGTAATTATTATTCTTCTTCTGTTACTTTTGGGTTATATTGTTGTAAACTTGATTATTGATGTTTTGAAAAGTTTTTTTGTAAGACTTGGAAGACAAGATTATTTGACTGAATTTGGAGTTTCAGCTTCAATGATAAATAATGTTTTTGAAGTGCTAAAAATTTTCCTTTACTTAGTTCTTCTTAGCATTACTTTGAATTATTATGCAAGGCCAGTTCCGTTTTTTGACAGCATAATTACAGGTGTTGTTTTCACATTCGTGTTTTTTGCAGGTGCATTAGGCGCGTATTCTTTCAAAGATTATGTTGCAAATACTTTGCTTGCTAGACATGTTGAAAAAAGCATTTTAAAACCAGGTCAAAGCGTAAAGTTCGATAATGTTGAAGGAGAAGTAATTAATGTTTCAGCACATGGCGCAATAATTGAAATGAGTTCAGGTTACAATTATATAATTCCAAATAAAGTTCTTCTTACAAAAGAACTTCAGGTTAAAAGAGCAAGGAGTAATATAAATAAAATCGAAGCTTTAATGAAAAATTTTACTCCTCAGCTTCCAAGTCATTGCGGTCCAGCAAGTGCAACAATGATGCTTGAATTTTTTGGTTATCACGTAACTCAGGAAGAAGTTGCGACAGAAGCAAAAACTAAAGTTCCAGGCGGTACAGAACCTCAGGATCTTATTTCTGCTGTAAAAAAATTCTCCAATAATGAAGTGAAAGGACACATCATAAAATATGATGAAATTTTTGATTTAGCTCAAGAAGTAAAAGCATGGATTGCAGAAGGTGCTTTGATTGTATTGTGGTACAAAAAACCAATTCTTTTTCCAGATAAAGAAAGTCAATCAGGGCACTATGTTCTTTGTGTAGGGGTAGAGGGAGAAGAACTTATTGTAATGGACCCAAGTTCACAAACTGCAGGAGTTTATATGGTCAACCATAAGTTGCTTGAAGATGCAATGGACCAATACGATATTTCCAGAGGCTATTTCATATTCGCTAAAAAAGGAACTTCAGCTTACTGGCGCTTAAATGAAGGATTAATTTACGGAAACGTAGCTTCGTACAAAAATCTTTCAAAATCATTTGAACGTTATTTGAAAAGACAATTTAGACAGCGTAATTTAATCAATGAACTTGTTTCAGAGCACATTCTTTCAAATTTCAAGCAAGAAAAAGTAAAACATGTTTGGAAACCAGATTTAACGGTTTCAAAATCAAAGCAGAATCTTGAAAAAAGCATTAGTGAAAAAGAAAAAACAATGACCCCTCCTGCTAGTGAAGAAAAAGGAAAAGATAAAAAATAGGGTTTTGTAAATGGATGTTGCATTAATTGCTGAAAAAAAAGACGAACACATTCAAAAATTACTTGAAGCATTTGAGAAAAAAAAATTAAGTGCTGAATTTGTTGAAGTTGGTTCTCTTGGAATTTTTGTTGAAAAAAATGTTTCAAGCATTTTTCATGAAGAAAGACCTTTCAATGAATATCATTCGGTATTTCTAAGCATTCCAGTTGAATTTACTCTTTTTGCAGAACCTTTTCTTAGCGAGCTTGTTGAGGCTGGAATTTATTGTCAAATGAAACCAAATTCTTATTATGTTCTTTCAAACAAACCTTTTCTTTATTCAAATTTAAGTCTTAAAAAAGTTAAGATTTCAAAAACCGATATTATTGCTGATAAAGAATCAATTGATAATTCTCTTCCTGATTTTTCATATCCAATTATTGTCAAGACTTTTTTAGGCCTGAAAAAAACAAATGCGGTTCTTGTTGAATCAGAACGTTCGCTTCGTTCGTTCATAAAAAGCATTTCAGTTAATATTGATGCAATTACAATTCAGGAATATTTAGAAGGGGATGTTGACCAAAGCATTGTAATCGGAGATGAAGTTTTTACTGTAAAAAGAAAATGGGTTGAAAAAGAACTTGGGCATTCAAAAAAGCCAATTACTACAAAATTATCTGATGATGACCGTGAAACTGCAATAAAAGCAGCCAAAGTTTGCGGAATAGATATTGGTGTTGTAAAAATGATTGAAGGTCGTGTAATCGGAGTTAGACATTATATTGATTTTAAAATGTTCAATGATGCATTAAGCAAGAATATGTATGAAAAAATCGCAACTTATTATGCTGATAAATTGAGGGGTGATTAAAATGAAAATATGTATTCTCAGCGGAGATTCAGGGTTGGATGTAAAGCCTCTTATAATAGAACAAGCGCAAAAAAAGTTTGACTCAATGCTTTATGCTTCTTTAAAAAAAATTAGAATTGTTTGTAGGGATGATGGTCCAAAAATTTATTACAAAAATAAAGATCTTTCAGAATATGATGTTGTTTGGATACGTGTTTTTGGCGAAGATTTTGTTCTTGCAGAAATGGTTTTAGATATACTTGAAAATTCAGGGCCTTATGTGCAGAGTTCAGCAGAGGCATTTCAGGTATGTAACCACAAATTTTACACGATAAAAGTAGCAGGTTCAATTGGAGTGCCTGTTCCTAATTCTTTTGTTGCAGTAACTCCTGATGTTTCTACAAAAATTGTTAATCGTACTGGCTTTCCAGTGGTTGTAAAACTTATTAGTGGATTTGGTGGAAAAGGGGTAATGCTGATTAATTCAGAAGAAGAATTCAAACCAATTCTTGAAACAATCCGTATTTTTGATGAATTCATTTCAGGCCAAGAATATGTTAATGCTGAGGGAACAGATTATCGAGCACTAGTAATAGGCGAAAATGTTTTTGGAATAAGAAGAAAAGGCGCTAAGGGTGAGTGGCGTTCAAATGTAAGCACAGGTGGTTCAGCAGAATTTGTTGAATTGGATGATGATGTTAAAAATATGGCTCTTAGTGCCGCAGAACTTCTTGGCGCAGATATTTGCAGTGTTGATTTTTTGCTTACTGACAAAGGGCCAATGGTTGTTGAAATTAACTTTACTCCTGGTATGATTCAGAAATTTTTTGGAAATCAAATTGCATTAAAAATGATTGACTTTTTGATAAAAAAAGCCGAAGAAAAATCTGAAATGAAAAAAGAAAAACTTAGAAATGCGGGCGAGAAAACTGGTGAAAAATAATGGAAATAATTATTTCAATTCCTCATTTTTCTACTTTTATTCCGCCTGAATTTAATTCTGAATTTAATCTTTCTTCTGCTCAGATGAACAAACACATTGATTATGGTACTGAAAAAATTTTTGATTTTTCTGAGTACAATGTTCTAAAAGCGCTAGCCTCAAGGTTTGTTGTTGACCTTAATCGTGAACGTGATGATCTTAGCAAGGGCCAAGGAGTAATAATCACTGAAACTTGGGACAACGAACCAGTTCTTAAAAATGAATTAACTGCTGAAAAAATTGAAGAGCGTCTCCAAAAATATTATGATCCTTTTTACAAAAAACTTGAGGGATATATTTCAAAATTTAAAAAACCATTCTTTTTTTTGGATGGGCATTCAATGGATTCTTATGGATCTTCTGTTGCAGGTGATTTAGGGGTTAAGCGACCTGAAATTGATTTGGCTTCTGGTCGAGGAACTGTTTCTGAAGAAATTCTAAAAATTTTTGAAGAAAAACTTATTGCTAAGGGCTATGATGCACAAAGAAACAACCCTTACTCTGGCGCAAGAGCAAAACTAATTCATTATTGTCACGACCGTGGAGCAGAAGCACTTGAATTAGAAGTAAATAAATCTGTTTATATGGATGAAAAAACTTTTGAATTTAAAGAAGAAGCAATTCAAAAACTTAGAAAAACTCTTTCTGAATGCCTTGAACAAGTAAAAGAAATCTGATTTATAAATCGGCAAAATTAAATACTTCCTTATTATTACTTATTTTAGTGATAAAATGGCAGATGCAAAATTTACTGTTATAGTTCCTGTTTATGATAAGGTGTCCAAAAAAGTTGTTCAAACTGATGCTGAATTTTCAATTAGTAAAGAGGGTAAAATAAAAATTATTACTCATAATGACCCAATGCTTAAAGAATATCTTGCTGAAACAAGAGGCGGTCAAAGAGAACAAACTCTTTTGAAAAAAGCACATGATCACGTAGTTCAAAAAATAAGAGAAAATGCAGGTAAGGAAGGAGTAGTTGTACATTTGTCTCCAAGAAAAACAGTTACTCTTGGAAAAAATCCATATACTGGTGAAATGTCTCCTGTTTTTGTTATTGAAATGGGTAAAAACCCAGCATTTACTTTTAATCTTACTGTAGAAGAGAAGAGAAAAGTTGGTGCAGTTAAAAGAGAAATTACTTCGCGAATGCTTCACGCAAAAGCAATGAAACTTCCTCCTGATGCTAGAAAACTTTTGAGTGATGTAATTGCTGCTGAAAAAAGAGCAGCAAGAGAAAAACCAGGTTTAAAGCCTCCGCGAAGCAGAGCAAGATAATCACATTTCTTTCATGTGTTCAATTGCAAGTTCGCCATCTTTGATAAAATAAGAAGTAAAGTGTCTTTTTTCTTTTTCGCCTATTTTGAATGTCTGAATTGTTGTTTTTACAATTCCGCCGTCTTTTCCGCGTGCATAAAAACAGGTTAAATTAGGCTGTGCATAAACAAAAATTCTTTCTTCTGATCCTGCGGGGAGGTGTCTTTCATAATATTTTAATTGTTTTTTCATATTATCAATAGCTTCTTGTAGAACTTGTGGATTTCCTTTGTTTTTAGGAAAAACATGCGTAAACGATTCGTCTTTTTCTTTTTTTACAGTATTAAGAAAAACACCTGATTCAACCATCGGGTTCACATCTAAAAATTCGCCTTCGCGTGAATGCTGTTCTCTTCGCTTTTTAAGTTCAGCTCTTAATTGTGCAGCATTTCCTTCAGGGTTAAGTCTTTGCTTTCTCCACTTCATTGGATCAATGTGTTCGCCTCTGTCGAATCTTCTTTCAGGCATAATTATACTTTGTTTCTGAATTATAAAAAGCTGAGTATTTTTCTAAAAAACAAATTTTCCGTTCTTTTCAACAATTTTATTATCTGCTTTAATTATTCCGCCTTTACGCAAATCTTTAATCATGTCCCAGTGCAAAGCGCTTTTGTTTGTACCTTTTGCTTGTTTGAAAGAATCACCCAGTGCAAGATGACAGGTTCCGCCAATTTTTTCATCAAACAAAATATTTTTTACAAAATTTTTTATTCCAAAATTAGTTCCAATTCCTAATTCACCAAGTTTATTGCTTCCTTTATCCATTGCAATAAGTTTTTTCAAGTATGCTTCATTTTTGTCAGCGCTTGATTTTACAACAATTCCATCTTTAAATTCCAATTCAACATTAGTTACTTCTTTTCCGCCATAAATTGCTGGAAAATCATATTTAATATAACCATTAACTGTATTCTCGCAAGGTGATGTGAACACCTCGCCGGAAGGCATATTAAAACGCCCATAACTTAATTGCCAAAGTCTTCCTTCAACACTCATTTCAATATCAGTATTAGTTCCTTTAATGTGCATTTGTTTTGCTTTTCCAATTCTTTTAATTACTTTTTCTTGAAGTTTTTTTTGTTTGCTCCAATCTTGAATTACAGCGCCATAAACAAAATCCTCAAACTCTTCCAATGACATATCTGATTCTTGTGCAAGTGCATTTGTGGGGTATTCAAAAATAACCCATTTTTTTTTCAATCTTATATCTCGGATTTTTTTTGTTACTTTCATTCTTTCAGTCATTTTTTCAGGAGCAATATTGTTCATTTGTCTTGTGTTTTCATCTCCGCCAATGTAAATGAACGCGTCAGTATTTTTTGAATAATATTCGTTAATTTTTGGAAATTTTTTTAGCTGTTCTTGTGATGCGTATTTATAGTAAATATAATTTGCTCGTTCAGGTTTAAGCTCAAGCATTGGATAAGCGCCTTTGAGAAGAACTTGTTTGTAAATTTCAAGTGCAAGTGGTTCTGCAATTGTTGAACCAATAATTTGAATAGTTTCTCCTTTTTTCACTCTTGCCGAATGATTCACCAAAATTTCAGCACTTTTTTTTATTCTCTCATCAACCATTTTACCACCTACTCAATTAGTTTTTTGTATTCTTAACTTTTTCCTTAATTTTTGAACTCTTATAAACATCATTTCTGTATGGTTTCATTGTTTTTACTTCTGCAAAAATTTCTTTTTCCTCTAAAAGTTCTTTAAGTTTATTTTCGCCGGGCTTTTGATCATACCCTAAAGCAAGTACGTCTGGGTTTTCTTCAGCAACAATATCAAACATATCTCCATCATAACCAATAATTGCTTTGTCAACAATCCCTATTGCTTCAACAAGTTCTTTTCTGTGCTCTTGATTATTAACTGGTTTTCGGTTTTTCATTTTTTCTACATTTGCATCAGTAGCAACTACAACAACTAATTCATCTCCAAATTCTTTTGCCTGTTTTAAATAACTAAGGTGTCCAGGGTGAAGAATATCAAATGTACCAAAAGCCATTACTTTTACCATACTATTTGGTTGAGAAAACACTCTTTTAAACTCTTTCAGCCTTTATTTTCTCGGTTAAAGATGGATATTGAAACAAAAATGGACCTTGCCCGAAGTGTTGGGGAGGAAATTATTACAGAAGAAGACCTTAGAGTGCTTTTTGAAGCAAAAACCAAGCCTATTGCTTATGATGGTTTTGAGCCTTCAGGAAAAATTCATATTGCACAAGGAATTTTACGTTCTATTAATGTTAATAAAATGACCAAAGCGGGCTGTAAGTTTAAAATGTGGGTTGCAGACTGGCATGGTTGGGCAAACAACAAGTTAGGTGGAGATCTTGAAAAAATCCAAAAAGCCGGAGAATATATGGTTGAAGTTTGGAAAGCAACAGGAATGGATTTAGATAATGTTGAATTTTTATGGGCTAGCGATGTAATGGGCGACCGTGCATATTGGGACAAAGTAATGAAAATAGCAATTAATACAACTGTAAAAAGAACAATGCGATGCGGACAAATAATGGGCAGAAAAGAAGGAGAGGTTCTTCAAACTTCACAATTATTTTATCCTTGCATGCAAGCAGCAGATATTTT
>CAYMWD010000019.1:0-10300 GCA_964394025.1 uncultured archaeon
TTTGTCTACTTTTCCGACTTCTTTTAATAAATCGAAGTTTTGTGTGTTTCTAGCGCCAACTCTTATTACATCTACATACTTTGCAACAGTTGCAACATCCCTAACATCCATTACTTCTGTTTCAGTAACCAAATCAAATTCTTCTCCAATTTTTTTAATTATTTTAAGCCCTTCTTCTTTCATTCCTTGGAATGAATAAGGCGAAGTTCTTGGCTTGTAAGCAGAAGCTCTCATGAACCTAACGCCCATTTTTTTTAGCGCACCTGCAATTGCAACCATTTGCTCTTCTGATTCAACAGCACAAGGTCCTGCAATCATTACAATTTCTTTTCCACCAAACTTTACTCCTTTACCTACATCAACAATAGTATTTTCAGGGTGGAATTCTCTGGAAACTCTTCTATAAGGTTTTTGCACAGGCATTACTTTTTCAACAAAATCAAAACCAATTAATTCTTGAGTATCAATTTTTTTCTCGTCTCCAATAATACCAACAATTGTTTTTGTTGAACCTTTTGAAATATGAACTTTCAAATCTTTTGATTCAATCAAATCAGTTAATTGATCAAGCTGTTCCTGTGTTACTTTATTACTAATTACAACAATCATTTTCTCAACTCCAAAGTGCATCCCCTTTTATTTTTGTAATCATTTTCTCAACTCCAACCCTTCGCGCATTTCGACGCGCGCTACCGAAAGCTCCATACTCCTTTCAGTCGTATGGGCTTGGCTCACTACGTTCGCAATCATTTTCTCAACTCCAATCCTTTCTTTACTCTTTTTACAATTGCATCAGCGTCCATCTCATACTTTTTGAGTAGAGCCTCTGGTTTTCCAGATTCAGCAAAACTATTGTTCAAACCAACTCTGAATAGATAAGCATCAGTGTTGTTTTCAGCCATTACTGATGCAACCGCATTGCCCAAACCATTTACAATTCCGTCCTCTGCAGTTACTACTATTCCTTTTTGTGCTTCTTTCAAAACTGCTTTTTCATCAAGAGGTTTTACACTCGCACAATTCAGCACAGAAGCACTTATGCCCTGTTTCTTTAAAGCTTCAGAAGCTTTTATTGCTTCATCAACCATTGGGCCGATAGCGATTATTGATGCATCAGCTCCTTCTTTCAAAAGATTTGCTTTTCCAATTTTAAATTCAGGCACATCATCAGTTAGAACTGTTGTTGATGCTCTTGCTGTTCGCATGTACATTGGTCCTTTGTTTTCATACATTGCGTTTGTAATTGCAATTGTTTCATAATAATCAGCCGGAACAAAAACCTGAAAATTTGGAATGTTCATTGTTGTAGCAATATCCGAAATTCCTTGTCCAGTTGGGCCATCTTGGCCAGTCATTAATCCACCGTGAGAACCAGTAATTTTTACATTTGCATTTGAATAAGCACAACTTACTCTCATTTGGTCTAATGCACGGTTAATTATGAAAACACTAAATGTACTAATGAATGGTACTTTTCCGCACATAGCAAGGCCTGCAGCAGTAGAAACCATATCTTGCTCGCTTATACCAATGTAATGGAATCTTTCAGGAAATGCTTTTGCAAAAACACTAGCCTTAGTGCTTTTAGCTAGGTCAGCATCCATTGCAATAATTTCTTCGTGCTTTTTACCAAGCTCTAAAAGTGCGTCACCATAACCCTCTCTTGTTGCTGCTTTGTCGCCAATTTTGTATTTTGCCATTTACTCCAACTCCTTAATTGCTCTTTCATATTCTTCTTGGCTCAAAGCTTTCCCATGCCAATCAGGACTATCTTCAATAAATTTTACACCCTTGCCTTTAATGGTTTTTGCAATAATGCACACAGGGTTTTTTGATTCTCTTGCTTTTTTTAATGCGGGTAAGATTTCTTCAAAATCGTGTCCATTAATTTCTATTACTTCCCAACCAAAAGCTTCGAACTTTTCTTTTAGAGGTTCGATTACTTTTGCATCTTTTACCCAACCGTCATTTTGCAATCTGTTTCTATCTACAATAACTGTAACATTATCGAGTTTGAAAAATGGTGTAGTCATTAATGATTCCCAGCACTGTCCTTCTTGTAGTTCTCCGTCTCCAAACATTACAAATGTGTGGTAATTTTTTTTGTCAAGCTTTCCAGCCCAACCCATTCCGTTTCCAACACTCAAACCCATTCCAAGAGAACCTGTTGCAATTTCTACTCCGGGAATTTTTGTACTTGGGTGGCCTTGCAATAAAGAATCAATTTCCCGTAGGTGCTTGTAAGCTTCTTTATCAAAATAACCCGCTTCGCCTAAGCACGCGTATAGTGCAGGTGCACCATGGCCTTTGCTTAAAATAAATCTGTCTCTATCCGCCCACTTTGGGTCTTGGGGTTTGTGTTTCATTTCATGGAAATACAAAGCAACAAGAATATCTATACAGCTCATGCTTGTTGTTGGATGACCTGATGCTGATATTGTTGTCATCTCAAGTATTATTTTTCTACAGTGATATGCTGTTTCTTTTAATTCTTTTATTTCCATTTTTACTCAAACCTCGCTTTTTCCGGATAACTACCTAAGATTTTCAACATGGATGTGTTTTTCTTCATTTCCCCTAGTGCCTTTTGGATGTTATTGTCATCAATATACCCTTGGAAATCAACAAAGAACACATATTCCCAATTTCTCATTCTTGTGGGTCTTGATTCAATTTTGGTCATGTTTACTTTATTGTGCTTTAATGGTTCTAAAGCATTAAACAATGAACCTGGTTCGTGTTTTGCTGAAAATACAATGCTTGTTTTTGAATTAGTTGCTTTTTTTGGTATTTTTTTTCCAATAACCAAAAATCTAGTATAATTGCTTGTTTTGTCCTGAATATTTTCTGCTGTAACAGTTAAACCATATTTTTTTGCAGCTAATTCTGAGCCAATAGCAGCACTATTTATGTAGACACTTGCTTCTTCTGCTCCTTTTGCTGTTGATGAAACTTCTATTATTTCTGCGTTTGGAAGGTTTTTTGCTACCCATTCTCTGCATTGTGCGTACGCCATTGGGTGTGTGTAAATTTTCTTTATTTCTCTTAACCTGTATTTTGAGAGTAAATTGTGGCTTACTTTTAGTGATATTTCTGCTACAATGTTTAATTCTGATACTAAGAATCTATCATATGTTCTTGATACGCTTCCTTCTAATGAGTTTTCTATTGGTACTACTCCATAATCGTTTTTTTCTTTTTCTACACTATTGAATACTTCTTTGATTGAATCTTTTGCTTCAAATTCAGTTTGTGTTCCAAAGTGCTTTATTGCTGCACTGTGAGTAAATGTTGTTTCTGGTCCAAGATAAGCTACTTTTACTGGTGCTTGTGCTTTTCTTGATATGGAGAAGATTTCTCTAAAAATCGAGTCTATTCCTTCTTTTGGAAATACTGCTTTTTTTGCAAGTTTTTCAATAATCTGTTCTTCTCTAACAGGATCATATACTTCTTTGTTTAGTTCTTTTTTTTCTTTTCCAATTTCTTCAGCAAGAGATAATCTTTTGCTCAACAATTCAACAATCTTTTCATCAACACAATCAATTTCTTTTCTATTCTTTTCCAAACTCATTTTCTCACTCCATTAACCATTAATCACAACAAACTTAATAAAAAAACATCAACAAAAAACGTTGAAAAAAAAACCTTTTTTTGAGAGCAAATTCCTTCCTTGCAAGGGTCGAAATAGCTATTTATTCAAAAAACCAAAAATAGAAATAAAAAGCAGAAACCACACTATCCAAAACAGAATCATTCCTGTTCACAAAAGTGCAAATCATACTAAACTTATTGTCCTAATAAGTATTTAAGGGTTGTGGGGGCCGAAACGCAACGCAAACAAAGAATATATTTGTTGCTCTTGAAGGGAGATGGAAATAGAATGCTTTAGGAACATTAATAAACAAGAAGCAGGCAATAATTTTCATGAAACCAGTTGTGAAGGATTTTTTCAAGGGTTTGGGCAGGGATTTTCTAAAATCGTTAGCCTTTGCTGTTGGTTATCCTGTTGCTTATTTTTTGCTCGCTTTTGCGATAATGTTTGTTTCGCAGTATCTTGGTTTTGAATTTGGTTTAATATTAGGGAGTTTATTGCTTCCTGTTTTGCCTTTGGTTGTGGCGTTCCTAATTTTCAAGTTTATTCAAAGTTCATTTTTTAGGGGCTTGGCTTTGATTGTTGTTTCTCTGGAGGTTTTGTTGTCAACCGCTATTTTTGGCGTGACTTGTGGTGGTTCCACGCTTTGTAATGCCCCTCAATCTTTTTGGGGCATGATTAGTAATTCTATTTCCTATGTAATTGTGGCTGTTTTCTTTTTGGCTGGTCTGGGTTATGTGCTGTTGTCAGTCTGGAAGTTCATAAAATTTTCAATAGGCAAAAAATAAACCTTTTCAACAATTTTCTAGGTGATTAGGTAAAAAACGGACTGATTTTAATGTTTTTTGGTTAGTTTTACGTCTATGGTTGTTGGTTCTGCCATGTATGAACATGGTCGGAAGTGTTGGTTTTGTGGTAATTATGGTTTGTCACGTTTGGGTGACAAACGTGTAAAGTGTAAAAGTTGTCATAGAAAATATAGTTTGAAAAAAATCAAACGTGATTTGAAAGTATTGTACTATTTTTACTTAGAAGTTAGTGCACGCAAGTGTGCTAAAGAATTGAGTTTAAACTATAAGACTGTGTCTAAAAGATATGGTGTATACCGACAAGCAATAATTAAGTATGCTGATACTGAATTCACAAAACTAAAAGGAAAAATAGAAGCTGACGAGTCTTACTTTGGAGGCAAAAGAAAAGGTAATCGTGGCAGAGGAGCATTCAACAAACAGGCAGTATTTGGCATTCTAGAGCGAAACGGAAAGGTTTACACTGCAGTTGTTGATAATGTTTCTGCCAAAACATTATTTGAACACATCAAAAAAACAACAAAAAAAGGCTCAGTATTTTACACTGACGATTTCAAATCTTACAAAGATTTGAAACAGTACGGCAAACACAATCGCATCAAACACTCAAAAACATTCGGCAAAGGACACAACCACATCAACGGAATAGAAGGATTCTGGAGCTTTGCAAAAGAAAGATTCCACAAATACCACGGCATCAAAAAGAAAAACTATTTTCAATACATCAAAGAAATGGAATTCAGATTCAACCACAGAAACAAACAACTCTACAAACAACTAATCAACATAATACGCCAATTTAGTCCGAAAAATACCTAATCACCTTAATTTTAATATCCTTCAAAGGGTGTTTTGAACTGTTTTACAATAATGAGGAGATGAGGGCAAGAGTGCCTTTCTTCTCTTGCCCTCCGTTTTGTAGGTTGTGATGCCTACTGTGTTTTTCCTTACCTCGAGGTAAGTGTTCCAACTCATTCCACATTAACTATTTTTTCTACTTTTTTCTTTTTGAATAGTTTGCGGATTGAATAAATTAGAATTGGTATTGCTACTATTGTCCAAATAAATGCAAGACTAATTAATGCGATTATGCTCCATTTCAATTTATACCATATACTCTGGCTTTTTTCTTCTTCAATTATTGCACCGATTATTTTCTTATTCATTCAAGAATACGTATTATTTTCTAATATAAAATTGTTCCGCACCGGCAATCCATCCTTTCAAAAGATATTTATATTTTTTCTAGGATGTTACTCAATAGTTGATGTCCCATCATTGCCTTCGGTTTTTACCAATTCAACAACTTTAGTATCTGTTACTTTAAAATAAACATAAAATTTGTTGATACATCCTGATTGACAATCACCTGAACCACTGTAAAAAGTAATGTCCCAATATCCTTCTTTTCTTTCAGCAATAATATCGCTTGAACAACCAATTTCATCTTCAGGGCAATAAGCCACACTTGCATATTCAGGGTAATTTTCTATTATCAATTGAACAGCATCAGCTTCACTAATTTGGCCATTATTATTTTCTTGTACTGGTTGTTGAGCACAACCTGCTACAAAGATTAATAAAAATACAATTACAATTTTTTTTGAAAACATGATAAACCTATTGTTTAATCTACTTTAAATGTTTTGTTTTTTATGATTAATTTGCCTTAAAATTAGTATCAAATAGCCCACTCATCTTTCCATTTTGTTTTTTTTCTTCTTTTCGAGTCAAATCCGAATCCGTCACTTGTATCTTTTTTCATGAGGTTGCTAGTGGTTAATTAGCATATAATTGAAGTTACAAGCTCCTTATAGGAAGATGTTACTATAATTAACTATCAAGAGGTAATAATAATGAAAAAAATTGAAAAAAAGAGCAAACCAAATTTGTTCAAAAGAAAAGAAACAATAACATCTACTATAATAGGCACTAGCACACAAGAAAGCAGAGCAAAAGGAATACAATCCTACGCACAAAGACGCAGAGGAATGATTTAAACCTAAATTAATATTACACTATTTCAAGTAAATTTCATTATGGTGTCCAAACTTATCAAATAGAATGTGTTTTTCTTTTTTGAACACTTTGAAAAGCAATACAAAGCTTTTGGATACATGAACTCTTTTATATTCTTTTAACTCATGTCGAAGGTTCTTATAATGGTCAATTGTTGTTGAATCAGAATTAATTATTTGTCTTATTTTTTTGTTAATTATTTCTGCTGTTTTTTTATCCTTTTTCGCTATTGCTCTAATAGTTTCTTTCAGTTCATCTGAAAGATCAAATGAAAAAGACACTTTTTATTCACCACTACAAAGCAGGTCAAGTTCTTTAGTACTCATTTTTCTAAACCCATGCTTTTTAATGTGCCTGTTACAGGAATCAATCACTTCCTTAATAACATCTTCACTGACTTCTCTTTCAACAAATTCTTCCCCGCACATTTCAATAAACTTGTTCAGGGCCTCGCTTTTATCCTTTAAATTATGCTTAGCTTTAACAACCGCTAAAACACGATTAGAATACTCTGTTAGTGAAACTCTAGCATCAACCATAATATGTACCTCACATGCATTTGATATACACTTTGCATGCATCAGACTATTTAATTGTTTTGACATGCTAACTATGCCCGGTTATTTTACTTAAATGACTTGTACCATCTTTCGTATTCTTTGTGAGTTTTGAAGCATCTTAAAATATAGATATTTTCTTTTTCAAAATTATAAACAACACGTGCTTGCTTTGTGACTTTTTCAACAAAAAAAGTTAATCCAAAACGTAAATGCTTTTTATCCGGATTTTCGAGAATTTTTTCAATGTGATTTATAAATAATTTTCGTTCAGTTTTATCCATTTTTTCAAGATTGCTGATTGCTATTTCAGAATAAGAAAGCTTCATTCAATCACAAACCAAGTCTTTTTTTTACCTGTTCTTGGGTAAAAACCTTGGTTTTTCCAGAATGAATTTCAACCATTTCTGCAGCAATTCCCTTATTCACCAAAAGCACTTCTTCTTTTTCAGTTTCATAAGCCATTGCTTTTCTCTTAAGCTCCAAGTATTCCCTTTTAGGAATTGTAATACTTTCAACCATACTAACCATATATATTATCACCAATAAAAACATTGCTTTAAGCATTTAAAAACAATTTTAGACCACATTGTCGTTGCAAACTTTTTCAATTAGCTTAGTTTTAAATTGTGTTCTTGCTTTATGATTCTTATGGGCAATTTTTATTTCGACATCGAAACAACTGGTTTGGATGCAAAAAAAGACAAAATCATTACTATTCAATATCAAGAACTTGATAGAAATACAGGCAAATCAATAGGAGATTTAACTATTCTGAAAGAATGGGAATCAAGCGAAAGAGATATTTTGGATAAATTCATTAAAGAAACAAAAGTTGATTCTAATTATGCATTTGATTTTGTTCCCACTGGTTACAACCTTACTTTTGAACACAATTTTTTAAAAGAAAGAACAGCTAAGCATAGCCTAAACCCATTAGATATACTAAGCAAACCTTTCATTGATTTAAGAGCAATTGGAATTCTTATGAATAATGGAGAATTCAAAGGTTCGGGTCTTGATAAAATAACAGGAAAAGCTACTGATGGAAGAATGATTCCAATTTGGTATCAAAACAAAGAATATGGAGAAATAATTTCGTACATTCAAAATGAAACAAAAGCATTCATCGAATTTAACGAATGGTTATACCAAGAAATGCCTAAATGTTTGAAAAAGTTTAAGGAAGAAAAATCAATTGAATGATTTTTATTTTAATCTTATTTCTTCCTACTTTGGATTATTTTTTAGCTTTTATAACTGCGTGCATGTTTTTGCGATAAATGATTTTGATTTCTGAAAAACCGATATTTTTAAGTGCTAAAATAGATTCAGGTTCTTTCATTATTTTTTCAGATTTTTCATCTTCTTTATCGTGTTTTATCCATTCTTCAGCAAGTTTTTTATCAAAAACTTCAGCATATTTTTGCCATTGCCACTTAATTGCACGTTCATGTTCCCTTGTATCGTCATGAGCATATTTGTCAGCATTAATGAACAAACCTCTTTTTTTCAAAATACGAAAAACTTCTTTTAAAAAATCGTGTCTGTATTCTTTGTCAAAATTGTGTATTGTAAGTGCTGATACAACCGCATCGAATTTTTTTGACTCAATTTTGTTTATTATTTCAAGCGCATCTCCAAAAACAAGATTTATTTTCCCTTCTGAAATTTCTTTTTTAAAATTTTTACAAAATTGTTCTGTCATTTTTTTCTCATTATCTACACAAGTAATTTTCAAATTTTTACAAAAATCAATAATCCTTGCTGTTGTAAACCCATTCCCGCACCCAATTTCAAGAGCATTGCCTTCAAAATCAGCTCCTAAAGTTTCGTGAATTTTGCTTTCAAATTCAACTATATAAGGTACTGCTTTTTCGAAAAGCACATATTCTTCTCCAATAACTCCTGAAAAACGACTCATATTAATTCTTTCACTTTAGAGTATTTAATTATTTTTAAGTAACTAATTATTTTTAAGTAAAAACTAACTTATTTAAATCAATTCGAAGTTATACTAACAGGAGAATTATGGATGATTTAATAAATTTGGTGAATATGCTTATTGGAGTAGTTTTCATTCTAATTATTTTTCTATTAGGGTGTATAATGCCCGTTCAACCAGAACCAACCGAGCTTCCTGATGATTTTGAAATAACCTCGGGTTCGGGGGCAATGCATTTAGCTTGGGGTAGTTCCGAATTTCATGCAAAAGCAAATAGAGAAGCAACTTATACTGCTTTGATGGGCATGGCAATGAAAATAACAAAAAACTTTAATGTAACGAAAGAAGAACTTTTTGAAATTTACAAGATTGCAATAAAGAACAATTTCTTTTCTCTAAATGACCAATATGAAGATCCATTTATAATGGATGGAGGATGGGAAAAAATTTCAATTACTGCTGATGGTTCCACAAAAACAGTCCTGCTTCTGAATTATCACCATGTTCAGTTTGATGCTGTTGATAATGCGATTTATCAATTAGTAAATCAAAAATTAGGAGCAGGAATGTTTGGAATCAATTTTCACGATTACTGTGATGAGAAAAAAATTGGATGTGATTCTTCGAAAATTATTAAATGTGCAGAAGATGATTTTGAATGCGAAATGTATGTATATGAATGCGAAGAATGGATTGATTATTGTAAATAATTTTTTTATATTCTGCATTTATTTCAAATCTAAAATCTGATTGCAGGGATTATTATTTTTTTAGAATTATCGAATCTTTATTCATTACAGCAATACAAGAAACTTCTACAAGTGCACCTGCTGGAATTTCTGCTTGCACTACTGTTCGTGCAGGTTTTACTCCTTTTGCAAAACTTAAAGAATAAATTTCATTAAATTTACTAAAATCATCCATGTTTTTCAAAAAAACATCTACTTTTACAACATCTTTAAATCCAAGTTCCACTTTTTTTAAAATTTCATAAATGTTATCAAAAACTCTACTAGCTTGTGCTTCAATATCGCCTTTAACAATTCGATTCAAATCAGGGTCAACAGGAAGTTGTCCTGAAACAAACACAAAATTTCCTGCAATAACTGCCTGCGAATAAGGTCCAATTGCTGGAGGTGCTTTATCAGTTATTATTTCTACAAGTTCTATTTTATTATCAGTCATAATAAATTTGGGTTAGATGAGTATTTAAACACACACTGATTGTTTTTTTGACCAACGTTTCCTTTTTATTGGTTCTAGTTTTATTAGATAAGTGACAGAGATGGAAGAATGGAATTTAAATCACCTTCACAAAGAAGGAGAAGAAAAAAAACTCTTAAAAGAAATTGAAAAAAGAGTAAAAAATTTTACTTTA
>CAYMWD010000020.1:0-10277 GCA_964394025.1 uncultured archaeon
CAAGAACTGTAAAAATTGAAAATGATAGCTCAAAAAGATTCTATATTGATTCAATAAAAACAACAGAAACACACAGAGATTTTAGTGTTTATGTGAACGATAAACCTTCAAGTATTTCAGGAAACAGCACAGGAAATGCAGAACTTGAAATAAGAACTGACAGTGTTTCAAAAGACACAACAGGCGAAGTTGAAGTAAAAGTTTCAGGGCACTTTAGTGACGGAAAATACTGTACAAGTGCAAAAGAAACATTTGATGTTACAGTAGACAATACTGGCTCAAACAATGATGATGAAGACGACGATAACGACTATGAACCATCAGGCACAGTAGGAATTGATTTCTCAAATTCATTAGTACAACTAATGCAAGGAGAAACAGAAAATATTACTGCAACAATAACAAACAATCTTGATTCAAGAGAATGTTTCAGTATGAGTACTTCTGATAGCCAAGCAGTAGGCGCAAAACTACAAGATACTGAAATATGTATTTCATCAGGAGATACAGGAACAGCAGTAATAACATTAAGCGGAAGAGAAGCAGGAACAGGAAATGTTACATTCAAAGCAACTTACGGAGGCAAATCAAAAAGTAAAATAATAACTGCTGAAGTAAGCGAAGGAAACCCAAGCATTTCTAAATCCGGCGAAATAGAAATTATAGATGAAAAAGCAATACTAAAATTAAGAAATACTAATACAGACCTAAGAGAAGTAAGAATTATACTACTCAATGCACCAGAACAAGTATACTTTAATGAAATATACAAAGAATTATGGACCGCAGGAGAAACAGTAGAAATAGAAATTTCTCTAGAAGGATATGAAGGCGAAGTTGACTCACTAATAGAAGTAAGATCAGCAAACGGGACTTCAAAAATACCTGTAGCATTTGAAGTGCAAGGCGAAGAAACTGAAGCACCACTATCAGGATTCGCAACACTCCTTACAACAGCAGGAATGGCATTAGGATTGCTAATATTACTTGTTTTAGTAATAATTGGAATTCTGAGTATTATCCCAAAGCCAGTGAAAAAGAAGTGAAATTAGCCTGAAAAACGGCTAATTCACCAAGTAACCGTACTAAGAGAAAGCTTTATATATTACGTGGGCACCTTATAATATAACGAGTTTACGTTAATGAGTGATAACATGAAATGGGAAATACTAACATTGTTGGCTATTGTTCTAATAGCACTAACAGCAAGCGCAAGTACTGTATCAAGTCTTGAAGGCTCAATCTATGTAGGAGAAACACCTTATGAATTATCATTCTATGTAGAAAATAACACTAATACTAAACAGCCACTTAATATAGAAACTATTTTTCCAACAAGAACAACTATTGATGCACCTGATTGGGTAGAAGCTAATTCACAAGAAACTGTTGTTTTGAAAGTTTATCCTGAGGAAGGATTTGAAGGACAAAAATACAGTTATGCTATTGTAAACATTGAGCTTGGCGGAACTAATGTTGAAAAAAATGTGCTTATTGATTATGCAAGAGAAAACAACTGCACAGTAGAAACTAATTCTGAAGAAACTGAAACAGGATTAAAAGTAAAATTAACTAATAAAGGTTTCAAAGAAAAGACTGTTACTATTAAAGAAATAAATAATGCACCTTCAACATGGACTTTTGAAAAAGAAGAATTTGTTGTTGGAGCATATGAAGAAAGAACATTTGATGTTTTGTTAAATAAAAATGGAAGCTTCAGCGGAGATGCTGAAATTGTATTCAGTTGTTCAGGAAAAGAAATTGCTGAAAAAGTAAGATTTGATTATACTGAAAAAGATCTTCTTTCAGGTTTTGTGATTTTTGGAGACAGCGAACCAAATACAACTGAAAACGAAGATTATGAAATAATTCTTGATATTTTCCTAGTGATAATTGCAGCAATTTTGCTTATTGCATTTATCGCAAGACTGGTAAGAATAATGTACACAAAACAAACTGAGGTGAAAAAATGAACACAATCAAAAAAATAATACTAATAGCAATTTTGCTTTCAGCTTTTATTTTCATAGCTTCAGATGCATTTGCACTTAATTATCCTGAACTAAAAGGAATTCCAGATAAAGTAATACTGAAAAACTCAGACAGCATAAATGAATTTGTTGATTTAAGCGATTATTCATTTGATGAAAACCAAAACCCAAGCGATTTAAAGTACGAACTTGTCGGGCAGACAAATGCTAGACTTGTTGATTGTTATTTAGAAAATGATTTTTTTGTTAGCTGTGATTCTCCAAAAAGAGACAGCACAGGTGAAAATAAAATAACAGTAAAAGTAACAAATGAATTTGGCCTTACAGACACTGATGACTTTAGAATTATTGTAGCTGAAAAAATTAAAGCAGAAGGAATTGTTGTTGAAGATGACTTAACTGATTGTTTAGATTTAGAAACTTCAGATTCAATGAATATTACTTACACAGTTCAGAATAATTTTAACGAAAGAAAATGTTTTGACATAGAAACTTACCTAGACCACGATGAAAGAGACGACATAAAAGCAGTAACTACTGATGGCTTTTGTTTGAATGCAAATGAAAAAACAAGTTTTACAGTAACTGTTACAAGCTTTGATGATGCAAGAGTTGACAATTATGACCTTGATGTACTCATACACTACGATAATGAAACAATTGAGGAAAATGTATGTGTAAATGTAATTGATTATGATGAACCAATTGATGTTTACAGAACAAGCGATTATTTCATATGCAAAGAACCATACACACAAGAAATAAGCGTAAGGTTAGAAAACAACAGCAACAGCACACAAAGAATTGAACTTAGTGCTGCACATGATTTGCTTATGCCTATGTTTGAGTATTCTACAACAATACTTAACAGAGGCGAACATGATGAGATGGTTTTGAGATTCCACACAAACGGAACAACAGCCAATACAGAATACACAATCCCTGTATTTGCAAGAAGTGAAGATTATTATGTACAAAGAGATATCACATTCAGACTTGTTGAATGCGAAACAAATGAGTTTGATTTAAGCGTAACTCCAAATAAAATAAAAATGGAAAGAGGCGAAGAAGATGAATTCCGTGTTACTTTGAGAAGTTACAGCGACGAAGATCAATATGTAAGATTAAGTGTTGAAAGCGATATTCCTGCAAAGTTAGATGAGTATTACGTACTTCTTCCAGCAAATGGACTTTACAGAATAGACCTTACAGTAGAAGCAAGAGATACAGATACTGATGGAACACACGATGTGAAAATTAACGCGTGGAATAATAATGAAACAGAAGACGAAACTGTTGAAGTTGAAATTGAAGGACAGCACGGAATAGAAATTGAAGTGTTTAACAACGATTTTGAAGCAAGAATTTGTTCAGCTACATCAAGCCAAATATTTGAAGTAGTTGTAAAAAATACAGGAGACTTTGATGAAACTGTAGAACTTAGCATTGACAATGATTATGATTACATACAAACAGTTCTTTCAGAAGATGAAGTTGATGTAAAAGACGGCGAAACAAAAACAATTTATGTTTTTGTAAATCCTTCATACACCGCTGAACTAGGGGAACATACAATTTACATCACAGCAGAAACTGATGATGATGAAGTAACTGAAGAACTTAGATTTAAAATTGTTGAATCAGATGAAGTTGAATTTAATGTAATAGAAGTGATTGGTTATCCAACAAACATTGAAGTACAACCAGGAAAAGACACTAAAGTTTCATTTACAATAAGAAATCCATTGAATGAAGATATTGAAAATGTAAATGTAGCAATTTACGGAGTAACCGGTTATGGCCTTGAAGTAATGCCACTAAGAATTGGAGATTTGAAAGCAGGTGAAACACTTACATTCACAAGAATACTTAGTGCTGATAAAGATGCACCTGAAAAAATCTATAATGCAACTCTCGAAATTAGAGGAAATGGATACATTACAACAAAAAATATGAAAATAATAGTTACAAACACACCAAGTGAAGAACCTAAAAATGAAGACAAAAACGGGGTTTTATCTGGGTTTTTGACCCTTTTAACACCTGATTCAATGGGCTTTGCGGGTATGTTTTTAATAGTTCTTGTGGCAATAATAGTAATATTGTCACTACTTAACAGTAACAAATCAGAAAGTTATGTGTATAATAGGGGTGTGTAAAAATGAACTGGAACGCAATATTTGTAGGACTTATAATTTTAGTAATGGGAGTTTATGTACAGGGCGCAGAACTTAATGGTTCATGCGGAAATGATTCAATACAATGTGAATTATCACTTAATAATTTAGAACTTTGTAATGATTCAGGAGTTACAGAAACTTATAACAATTATTTTAAAGGCGGAGAAGTAGCAGGATGGTTTAATGTTGTTCCAGGCAGAGTAACCCTTGCACCAAACGAATGTACACAATTACAGGTTTACACAGTAGCTAATTGTTATGCTGACCCAGGAATTTATTCAGCAGAACTTGTTATACAAAATGGCGAAACAATAACAACAACTTGTATTCTTGATTTGAGACAAGGACACTTCATTGAACTTGAAGTTGAACCTGAAACACAGCAAGCAACACAATGTGAAGAAAAAATTTATGATTTAGTAATAACAAATAATCTTGAAATTCAAAATCAAAATACTGAAAGAATTGACATTTCAATTGAAGGCCTCCCTGAATCATGGTATTCACTTGAGGAAGAAAGAATTCTTCTTGAAAAAGGAGAAACAGAAACAGTAAAACTTTATGTACAGGCACCATGCGATGCTGATTTTGGCGCATACGGATTTACAGCAAAAGCTGTTCTGCCTAATCCTAATTTCTTTGCAGAAGATAATGGAGAATACATTTTAGGCCAAGGACAGAGCATTCAGATTTTAACTGATTTGGAAGGAAACAATGCAGATACTTGTTTAGAAACTCCAACAGAGGTTGAATTTACAATTGCAAATAACGGAAAACTAGCAGACAATGTAAAACTTACTCTTGAAGGCGCTAGCTTTGCAAGATTAAGCAAAAATTCAGTTAGTCTTGATGTCGGAGAAAAAGAAACAATAAGCATTTTCTTTAAAGAAACATCAGCTGATGTTGGCGAATATGATTTTACACTAATTGCAGAAAGCACAGTGTATGATTATTCAACTTCAAAAGTTTTCACAGCAACTTTAAATGACTGCTATAATATTGAAGTAGAAAAACTTGATGGTCAAAGTAAAGTTTGTGTTGAAGACAAACCAATATACAAATTTAAACTTACAAATAACAAAACAAAAGAAGTAGAACTTGATGTTGATGTAACAGGCATTGGAACAGAGCTTAGTGATAATAAAATTACTCTTGCTCCAGGCGAATCAAAAATATTAGATGTTGAACTTGACGTTTCAAATTTAGCTAAAGAAGCTGAAGTTACAAAAACAGATCTTGCGCTTGAAATAATAATCGATAGTTCAGGGTCAATGGTTCAGCAAGTTAATGGAAAAAATAAGATGGAAGTTGCAAAAGAATCAATTGTAAATCTTGTAAACAACATTAACGAAATTGAGTTAGGATTAAGAGTGTTTGGACAAGATTCAGGTTGTGCAGATTCAGAACTTTTAGTTCCTGTTTCACAATTAAATCTTGGTAAAATTACTGACCAAGTTTCAGGATTCAAGCCGGAAGGAAAAACTCCTATGGCTAGTGCACTTAAAGCAAGCATTAATGATTTTCCAACAGGAAAAGAAAAGGCAATAATTCTTGTGAGTGACGGAAAAGAAACTTGCGAAGGAAACATCACTGAAGCAGCTAATATGCTTGCAGCTAAGAGAATAAAGGTTTACGCAGTTGGCTTTGATATTGACGCAGAAGGAAAAGCTCAGCTTGAAGAAATAGCAAATACAACCGGCGGAAAATACTTTGAAGCTAAAGAACCAGAACAATTGATTGATGTTCTTCAAAAAATTTCAAAAGAACTTAACATTGTTCCAAGCGACAAAGGAATGAATACATTTACTTTGAAACTTGATTCGGATAACTTCTATTACGAGAAGGATTATAGCATTGAAATTTCAGATTGTTATAATGCTACAATGGTAGCACCTGAAATCAATGTTTGTAAGGGAACAACTAAAGAAGAAATAATTACTCTTACAAATCTCGGAACAGAAGCACAAGAATTTATAATTAGCTACAGCCCTCCTTGGGTTGACGGCGAAGAAAATGTTACTGTTGAGGCAGGCGAAGAAGTAACAGTACCTCTTACAGTAATAATTCCTCAGAACAGCGATACAGAATTCTATACTGTTACCGCAAGAGCTGAAAGGTTTGAACTTGAACAAGAAAAGAGAATAAATTATCTTTCAGAAGCAAGTTGTTTTGGAATTGATTTAATCGTTCTTAAACCAGAACTTGACGCACATACTTGCGAAGGTCAGAAACAATACATTGCAGTTGAAAACAGAGGGTCAGTTGTACAGGAAATTACTCTTACTGTCGACCAGCCATTTGTATATATAATAAATCCAAAAGTAACTGTTGAACCTGGAGAAAGAAAGGAAATTGAGTTCCTTGTTTCACCTCCATTTGATTTACCAGTAACAACAACAATAAACTTTGAAGCAGTTACAGATAGAGGATTCAAAACAAAGGTTTCAGTAATATTAACTGTAACAGGCAATGAAGAATCATTCGGGCTCGGCGAAGTTAATATTGAAGTTCAGGATTTAAGCTATAAAACAGTTGAAGGTCTTGACCATGATGTTGAAGTTGAGTTTACTCTCTATAACGACAGCAACAGAACACTTGAAGTGTACAATGCAACAATGCTTGACATGAACGGAGTTGTTCAGATAGAAGACAAATTCATACAGGCAAGAAGCACAGTAACAGCAAGATTATTGCTTAATGTTGCAGAGGACTACAAAGGCGAAAAAATAACAGTTCCAATAAGCATTGAAACTGACGAAGGAACCTACGCCAGAAATATTGTATTCGATTATGAAGCACCAACTGGTGAAGAGCCTAATGAAGAACAAGTTGATGAGCCTGTAAGCATTGGCTCAGGTTTGTTTAGTTTAGCTAACATCTCAACAGGAATTCTTGGATTCTTGATAATCTTGATTATAGGGATAATTCTATACTCAGCTTACAAGGCATCTAAAGTTTCTGATGATGAAAAAGAGGATTCAGAAAAACCTAAAGTAGTTGCAGAAGATAAAAAAGCAAAACCTAAGAAAGCAACAAAAGATAAAAAAACAACAAAGAAAAAGGCTAAAGAATTAAAATAAAAAAAAGCCTTTATTTTTTTGAAAATAAATTAGCAACAAAAGGGCTCCTGATAAGGAGTGCCTTTTCTTCTTTTTCCCCTACTTTTTCATTATTCAAAAAAAGCATTACAGCCTTATTGTCAAAAACAACAAACCTTGAATCAGATTCTCTAGATAAGAGCCTTATACTTAAAGGCAAAGAAGCGTTTTTCTGACTACTTAAGTAGTTTTTTTTTCTTATTATGCCTTCAGGCGATGATGAAATGAGCACACTAGCATTACAATTCTGTGCCTGTTGAGCAATTTGAGCATAAATGTTGTTTCTACCCTTCACCAGCCAAGCGGACTCTTCCGCAAAACCACCTGAATCAGAAGAGTGTTTTTCAAGAAATTGAGCAACAGAACTAAGCTCTTTTAACGAAGTTTCAAGTTCATTCTTTTTCTGCTCAGAGATAGCTAAAAATGCCTTTGTTGGATTCACAGCTGAAAAATCAGACTGTTTAGAAGCAGATCTTATAACAAAGCCTTTAGATTCAAGAGAAGCCAAAATATCGTAAATTCTTGCCCTAGGAATTCCTGCTGCTCGGCTTATAGAAACAGCAGAAAGGCCCCCTTTTTGAAGAAGACAAGAATAAGCCTTTGATTCGTATTCATTTAACCCTAATTTTTTTATTGTATCAATCATTAATAACCCGTGCAATTAAAAGGAAATTCATGTTTAAATGCCTTTTGTTCAAAACCAAAAAAACAAGAAGAACTCTTTAAAGCATTGCTTAGCATAATAAAAATGATAATTATGGAAAAAATAAAACCTGCAGAACGAACACTTAATGTAAAACACGCAATTAGAGATATTGTACCACTTGCACAAGAAGTTGAAGCATCAGGAAAAAAAATTCTTTATTTGAATATTGGCGACCCCATTGTTTTTGATCATAGGACGCCTGAATTTATTTGGGAAGCAATCAACAAAAGAAAACATGAATGTGAAGGATACACCAATGCACTAGGAACTGATACTGCAAGAGAAGCAGTTGCAGAATATGCGAGAAAAATGACGGGAATAGATGTTCAAAAAAAAGATGTAATTAATTTTGTAGGCGGAAGTGAATCAATTGCAATAACAATACAGGCACTTCTTAATGAAGGAGAAAATGTTCTTCTTCCAAGACCAGGGTATTCAATGTTCAAAGGAGAAATGAAATTTCTTAATTGTCCGGTTAATGAATATGATCTTGATGAGGAAAATGATTGGGCTACAGATGTTACTGAAATGCGTTCAAAAATAAATGGTAAAACAAAAGGAATTGTTGTAATCAATCCTAACAATCCAACTGGTTCTGTTCTTACTAAAAAAAATTTAAAAGAAATTATTGACCTTGCAGGAGAATATAATTTACCTGTTTTTTCAGATGAAACTTATGATCAACTTTTATTTGATGAAGAAAAATTTGTACCAATGGTTTCTGTTGCAAATGATGTACCTGTAATAAGCTCTGGAAGTATTTCAAAAACACATATTGCACCGGGATTTAGAGCAGGATGGATTTACAGACATGACCCTAATGGAGTTCTTGATGATTACTTTGCTGCAATTGAAAAATTATGCAGACTTAGATTAACAAATGTAGGAACAGCACAAGTTGCACTTGAAACAGCACTAAGAGGACCGCAAGGACATGTAAAAGAATTTGTAAAAAAATTACAAAAAAGAAGAGACATTACTTACAAAAGAATAAATGAAATTGAAGGGCTTAGTTGTGTAAAACCAAAAGGAGCATTCTATGCTTTTCCAAAAATTGATTTACCAATTGAATCAGACAAAGAATTTGTGATTTCACTTCTAAAAGAAAAAGGAGTGCTTGTTGTTTATGGTTCAGGCTTTGGGCAAAAAGAAGGAACAAATCATTTTAGAATAGTATTTTTACCACCTGAAGAAATTCTTAATTCAGCATTCGACAAAATCGAAGAGTTTATTAAAGAGAAATACAGAAACTGATTATGGCGCGTGAACCAATAAAAAGGTCCATCAGAAAAGGCGAAAATACTGCCGGAAGCAACCTTTATGGAAGAGCAGGAGGAAATACACGAGACCCTTTTACTGCTACACTTAAAGTTCACAATGCCCACAAAAATGCTAATTTGCAAAAAACTAAACCTAGAATGGATTCTCAAATTATTGCTGATTTTAGAAATGCAAAACCTAATGCAAGCACAGTAAGGGGCGAATACACTTATAAAAAAGTAATTAAAATAAAAAGAGACGGCGGAAACGAAACTGTTTTTGAACGAAGAAAAAGAGTAACAATAAAAATGAGAGATTTTACATTAGTTGGAACTGAAGTAATAACATTTACTGAAAAAGGAAAATTTTCAGGATACAAACTAGAAGATGCAAGACCAATTTCTCAATCATAAAAAAGTATATAAACATTAAAGGCACCAATAATAAACGTATTGGGAGTTAAGGGGGTAAGCTAAACTGCAATCCAGCAAAAGCTGGCTTCAATCTTGAAGTTGCAGATCCCTGGCTTACCTTCTATTGCTTACTTTTTCTCTTCTAACAACCTTTTTAAGCCTAATCAAACCTATTTTCTAAAGATCAAATAAAAATCAGTGTAAGCTGGTTTTTTCTTTTTGATCAAGGTTTTTCTTTTTTGCCCTCAAAGGGCACAAAAAAAGAAAAAGCTTGCGGAGGTGGCTGAGCGGTCTAAAGCGCACGCCTGGAAAGTCCGAGCTGCTCCTCGGAAGGGAGCAGATTTGTCCCGTTTATAACGGGACAAGAGACAAACCCAGACAGCGTGTTCCTTCACGGGAGCGCGGGTTCAAATCCCGTCCTCCGCGTCCTACTTCTAGTTCCAATCCCTCCTTTTAAGTGTTTTTCGGTTGGGTAAGGTGGAACTATGAAAGAATATATTCATCCGTATGAAAAGAATCTTGAGAGGCAGCTTGTTCTTCTTGAAAATGAGGAGCGTATGTCTAAAGAGAATAAGGAACTTGTTATGGAGTTTTATAAGCATAATAAGTTGAATGATATTTCTTTGCCT
>CAYMWD010000021.1:0-10221 GCA_964394025.1 uncultured archaeon
ATGGCTGGGATATTAATTTGCCTGAGCTTTGTGAAGAGCATGCAAAATTTTTGAAACCAATGTATCCTGAACTTTCTGAAAAACTTGATAATGTGAAAGTTATTCTTGATAATGAAAAGAATAAATTTTTTGATAATAAGAAACGTTCAAAGCAAATTGTTTTGAATATTCTTGAAACTAAAAAGAATATTGATTTGAAAACTTTAATTGATGTTTATGATTCTCATGGTGTAAGACCTGAACAATTCAAAAAAGATGCAAAAGAAAAAGGAATTGAATTAGATGTTCCTGATGATTTTTATGCTAAGGTAGCTGAAAAACACGATAAATCTGAACAAAAAACAGCAACTAAAAAAGCAGAAAAAATTTCAATTGAAAATGTTAAGGATACTGAAATTCTGTACTATGCTGATTGGTCATTAATAGAATTTGATGCAACTGTTGTTTGGTCAAAAGAAAATCTTGTTATTTTGAATAAAACTGCTTTTTATCCTACTTCTGGAGGTCAGCTAAATGACACGGGTGAAATTTCAGGGGTAAAAGTAATTGATGTTTTTAAGCAGGATAATTTAATTATTCATAAACTTGAATCAAATCCTTTTAAAGTTGGAGGAAAGGTAAACGGAAAAATTGATTTGCAAAGACGTTCACAATTAATGCAACATCATTCGAGTGCGCATTTAGTTAATTTGTGTGCTCGAGAAATTCTTGGCCCGCATGTTTGGCAGGCAGGTGCTTCAAAAACTCTTGAGAAAGGGCGCCTTGATATTACTCATTATGATTCTCTTAGTGATGGTCAATTAAAGCAGATTGAAGATTGCTGTAATGAAAAAATAAAGCAGGATTTAAAAGTTGAGAGTGAAATTCTTCCAAGAGAAAAAGCAGAGGATAAGTATGGTATGCATATTTATCAGGGGGGATTTGTACCTGGTCGCAATCTGAGAATTGTTACAATTGAATCTGATTCAGAAGCATGTGGTGGAACACACGCTCATTCATTGGGTGAGTTAGAAGAATTAAAAATTCTTAATTCTACTAAAGTTCAAGATGGAATTGTAAGAATTAATTATACTGCAGGAAAAGCTGCAAAAGCAACAAGTGAAGGAACTGATGAATTATTGAAAGAAGTTGCTGAAACTTTGGGCATTTCTCCTGCTCAAATTCCTGCTAGGTGTGAAGAGTTATTTTCAAAATGGAAGAAAGGAAAAAAGGCAGTTAAAAAAGGAAAAAAAGATTCTGATTTAGACCTTAATTCAACAGAAGAATTTAATGGTTCTCATGAGGAAATTCTTAATTTAGCAGCAGCAACATTTTCAATTCAGCCAGAGCATCTTCCCAGAACCTTAAAAAGATTCATTTTAGAGCTTGATGGTTTCAAAAAAAAACTTGAGTAAAATTTCTTTTTTAGTGTTATTGAACCAAAACAGAATAATTTATTAATACTATAATCAAATAATATAATATTGATAATTTTATGGAACCAAAAAATTTTCTGTTTATTTCTCTTGATAATCTTATCGGGGATATTGCTTGGAAAGTTAAGCAAGAAGGGCATAATGTAAAATATTTTGTTGAAACCAAAAATGAACGCGAGGTAACTTCTGGTTTTGTTGAAATGGTTGACAATTGGAAAGGATATGTAAATTGGGCAGATGTTATTGTTTTTGATGATGTTCTTGGCGAGGGTAAAAAAGCAAAAATGCTCAGGGAAAAAGGTAAACTTGTAATTGGTGGAACTCCTTATACTGATCAGCTTGAGGATGAGCGAGCTTTTGGGCAAAATGAGCTCAAGAAAATGGGGATTAATGTTATTCCTCATTGGGAATTTACTTCTTTTGAAGTTGCATTACAATTTGTCAGAGAACATCCTGGAAAATATGTTATGAAACCAAGCGGTGAAGCGCAAAATTTGAAAGGTTTGCTTTACATTGGGGAGGATGATGATGGAAAGGATATGATTCAAGTTCTTGGCGATTACAATAAGGCTTGGGCTAAAAAAATTCCTTCATTTCAACTTCAAAAAAGAATAACCGGCGTTGAGATTGCTGTTGGCGCCTTTTTTAATGGAAAAGAATTCATTACTCCAATTAATGTTAATTTTGAACACAAGAAACTTTTTCCAGGAAATCTTGGCCCTTCAACAGGTGAAATGGGAACTGCAATGTTTTGGAGCGAGCCAAATAAAATTTTCAATCAAAGCCTTAAAAAGTTTGAAAAAAAATTTGCTGAAGAAGGGTATGTTGGGTATATTGATTTGAATTGTATTGTAAATGGAAATGGTATTTATCCTCTTGAATTTACTTCAAGATTTGGTTATCCTACAATTTTTATACAGCAGGAAGGAATACAAATGCCGATAAGTGATTTTTTGTATCAATTGGCTTTTGGAACACTGAAAAAATTCAGCACCAAAAGTGGTTTTCAAATTGGAGTTAGAATTGTTGTTCCTCCATTCCCATTTACGGATAAAGAAACATTTAATGTAAAATCTAAAGATTCAATTATTGTTTTTAAGAAAGGGAAAGAAGGAGTTCACATAGAGGATGTGAAATTGGTTAATGATGAATGGCTTGTAACTGGTCATTCAGGAGTTATACTAGTGGTTGTTGGAACTGGGTATACTATGAAACAAGCGCAACAGCAGGCTTACAATAGAATAAAGCACATTCTCATACCGCACATGTATTATCGAACTGATATAGGTGATCGTTGGTTTGATGATTCTGACAAGTTGCATAATTGGGGTTATTTAAGAGAAAATTAATTGGTTGGTTTTTTTGTGGAATTTTTAAAAGTTCAAATTAAAGATTCTGATTTGCATTATTGGGTTTGGCTTGATGAAGATTATTTTCCTTATGTAAAGCCCACTGAAAAAGATATTTTTGATGCACCAAAGCCAATTCTTATTCGTGATTTGCCTCCTGAATATTTTATTGGTTTTGATACTGCTGATCCAGAATCTTTCACAAACACTATTCCTTTAACAAATTCTTTTGAAAGCCTTAAAATTGATTCTGATTTAAGAAAAGACCTAAGAAGAATTGATAAAAAAAATGAATCAACAAGAGTTGTCATTAATGAAGTTGATGCGCTTGAAAAAAGTTCTAAATGGTTTTTGGAACAATGGAAAGAATCTAACGAAGATTTTGAACGGCGAATTAAAGTTTGGAAAAATAAGGTTTATACTTTAAGTGCTTATCTTGGAGACGAACTTTTAGGAGTTCACATTGCACTAAAAGAAAATAATTCTGTTTATTATCTTGGTTGCTGGTGGAATCGCGAAAGAAAAGATTTGTCAGTTCCTACATTTTTGCTTAAAAGAGATATTGAACACGCAATAAAGAATGGTTTTTCTTTTTATGATCTTGGGGTTGGTCTTGAACCATACAAGAAAAAATGGGGCGTAATTGAAAAACCATGTAAATATTATGCTGAAATGTCTGCAAACATAGCTGAAAAACTCGAATTGAAAGAATTTGTGGAAATGAAATAATGACTTTAGTGCCCTTTAAAAAACGTTTTTAACGGAGTTTTATCATGTCAGTTGACTTAAATGAAACCGCCAAAAAGTGGCAAAAAACATGGGATGAACACGGTATTTTTGCTTCTAAAGAGGATAAATCTAAGAAAAAGTACTATGTGTTAGAGATGTTTCCATATCCAAGTGGGAAATTACACATTGGGCATGCTAGGAACTACTCCATTGGTGACTGTATAGCTCGTTATAAGAGGATGCAGGGTTTTAATGTGCTTTATCCGATGGGTTTTGATGCTTTTGGTTTGCCTGCTGAAAATGCTGCGATTGATCATAATGCTGATCCAAAAGAGTGGACTTTTCAAAGAATGGATGATATGATTGTTCAATTGAAAGAACTTGGGTTCAGTTATGATTGGTCAAGATTAGTCAAAACGTGTGTTCCAGAATATTATAAATGGAATCAATGGATTTTTTTAAAAATGCTAGAAAAAGGTCTTGCTTACAAGCAAACATCTAAAGTAAATTGGTGTTCGAAATGCAATACCGTTCTTGCTAATGAACAGGTTGTTAATGGAAAATGTTGGCGCCATAACAATATAGATGTTGAACAAAAAAATCTTGAACAATGGTTTTTGAAAATTACTAATTATGCCGATATTCTTTTGGCTGATATTGAAAAACTAAATGGCTGGCCTGAAAAAGTAAAAACAATGCAAAAAAATTGGATTGGAAAAAGTCAAGGAGTAGATATTCATTTCAAACTTGAAGGAACAAACACTTTACTTCCAACTTACACTACTAGATGTGACACAATTTTTAGTGTTACTTTTATTGCAATTGCACCTGAGCACCCTATGATTTCTGAACTTGTGAAAGGAACCGGTCTAGAAGAACAAGTTAATGAATTTATAAGAGAAACCACCAAGCAAAGCATGATTGATAGGCAAAATGAAGAAAAAGAAAAATCAGGAATTTTTACAGGCAAGTATGCAATTAATCCTGTGAATGGAGAGAAAGTTCCAATTTTTGTTGCAAATTTTGCTTTAATGTATGGTTCTGGAATTGTTATGTGCGATGCTCATGATAAAAGAGATTTTAGATTTGCAAAAAAATATGATATTCCTCTTAAATTTGTAATAAGCAAAGACGGTAAACCAATAAGTCCTGATGATTATGCTGACGCTTTTACTGATGACGGAATTCTTTTTGATTCAGGTGAATTTAGCGGAATGTCTAATAGAGAAGCTCTTCCAAAAATGGCTAAATGGATTGAAAAAAATAAAATGGGAAAATTAACTACCAATTATAAGCTTCGTGATTGGCTGATTTCACGTCAAAGATTTTGGGGCACACCAATACCAATTATTTATTGCAGTTCCTGTGGAACTGTTCCAGTTCCTGAAAAAGATTTGCCTGTTGAACTTCCAGATTCAAAAGTAGCAGATTTTACTACTGGTGGAAACCCGCTTGAAACAGTAAAGGAATTTGTTAATGTGAAATGCCCTAAGTGTGGGAAAGATGCTAAGCGCGAAACTGATACAATGGATACTTTTTTTGATTCTTCATGGTATTTTTTAAGATACTGTTCTCCTGCAGAAAAAGGCGCTCCATTTGACAAAGCTTCTGCAAATTACTGGATGAATGTTGACCAATATATTGGCGGCGTAGAACATGCTATTCTTCATTTGCTTTATGCTCGTTTTTTTAACAAATTTTTGAAAGACATTGGTTATGCTTCTACTGAAGAGCCTTTTTCAAGATTGCTTACACAAGGCATGGTTTTGAAAGATGGTACAAAAATGTCAAAATCATTGGGAAACACTGTTGATCCTAGTGAAATAATGCAGAAATTTGGGCCTGATACAATAAGAGTTTTCATTTTGTTTGCGTCTCACCCTGAAAAAGAAATGGATTGGACTGATAAAGGTGCAGAATCATCTCATAGGTTTTTGCAAAGAATTCACACAATTTTTGAAGAAAATAAAGCCAATATTTCTTTTGAAGAAATTAAAGGTGATTTAAATTTTATGGATCGTTTGCTTATCAGTAAAACGCATGAGACAATAAAAGATGTGACTGAGCACATTGAAAATTATTATTTCAATTATGCTATAGGTTCAGTAATGGATCTTGTTAAAATAATTGAAAAATATGAAAATCCTAAACCTGAAATTTTAGGATTTTCGTTTTTAACAATCTCTAAATTGCTTGCGCCTTTTGCGCCTCATTTAGCTGAAGAGCTTTGGAGTATGCTTGGTAATAAGACTCTTATTTCGCAGGAAAAATGGCCTGAAATTGACGAATCAAAAATAGATTCTGATATTTCTGCAACTGAAAAAATGATAGAGCAAATTAGAGAGGATGTTTCGCACATTAAAAAAATTGCAAATATAACTTCATTAAAAAAAGTGACTATTTTTACTGCTCCTGAGTGGAAATGGATTGTTTTTGAAAAAATATTTTCAGAACTTAAAAATCCTGATTTTGGCGCATCAATGAAAATTGCGAGTTCTATTAAAGAATCAAAAACAAAAGGTAAAGAACTTCCTGGATTCATTAAAGCGATTACTTCAAAATTCCATGATTTAAAAACAATTAAAAAAATTAATGAGTTTGCTCTTCTTTCAGATTCAAGAGAAATAATTTCAAAAGAATTAGGCGTAGAAGTTGAAGTAATTTCTGCTGATAATAGTTCTGCTGAAAAATCTTTGAAAGCATTTCCTCTTAAGCCTGCTATTATTGTAGAATAATTTATTCTAAGTATTCTGCAGTAACACTTAATGTTTCTGGAAGTTGTTTTAGCTCTTTAAGTGCTTTTTGCAGATTTTTAATTTTCTTTTTACGGATATAAAATTCAGTGTAACATGTTGTTCTATCATTGTACATTTTACAGCTTGTTGTTTCTAAATCCATTTGATTATCTGATATGATTTTTAGTTGATTTGAAAGTAATCCTGGTTTATCTATTGCATCAACTTTCAATTTTACAAAACTCTGGTTTTTGTTTTTTTCTTTTCTTTTGTTTGCAATCGTTTTTTCAATTATTGCTTTTGTTTTTCTTGCATTGCAAAATGAAAGCCAGGTATAATCCATTTGAATTGTTCTTGAACTGAAAATTTTTACTCTGTCTCCGCTTTTTAATTTAGTCCAAAGAGGGACTATTTTACCGTTTACTTTTCCTTTGCATGCGTATTTTGATTTTTTATCATTTTTAAAAAATGCAAAATCTAAAACAGTAGAATCTTTAGGAAGCTCCATTATTTTTCCATCGTGAGTAAATACTATAATTCTTTGATTATGCGAATCAAGATTAAGTGAATCCTGTAATTCTTTTTCATCGTTTATTTCAGGGTTTTTTACTTGTGAAAACATTTTTGAACATATTTTCAGTACTTTTTCTTTCTTTTTACCATTGTGTTTCATTAGTGCTAATATTCCATTCCATCCAACTTCTCTCATTTCTTCTGAATAAATATATATTTTGGTTACTTTATTCATTGGACCAATTACTTGTGTGTGGATTGCTTCATATATTTCATGTTCAGGCATTGCAATATAATCCTTAATTTTTCCAGGGATTGGTTTGAATAATGAATGAATTTTTCCTAATGTTAAATAACAATCTTCTTTTTTAGGTACTATTATGTTTAATATTAGTGAATCATTTATTTCATTTATTGTTTTATTTTCATAATTCATTTTTGAATAAGTTGCGTAAATTGATTTGCTTTCTGTTCCAAATTTCCATTCGGTTTCTTTAAAATTTTTTTTCAAAGTTGAAATAATTTTTTTAATTTCTTTTAATTTCTCTTTTTTTGCTTTTTCTAATTTCTTTTTAAGTTCATTATATTTTATTGGATTTATGGTGCTGAAACAAATATCTTCAATTTTAAATTTTGCTGCATGCATTCCAAGTTTGTGTGCAAGTGGAGCATAAACTGTAAGTGCATTGCTTGCTATTCTTTCTTGTTTTTCTTTGGGTAGATATTTAAGTGTCTCAAGATTATGAATTTTATCAAAAATTTTTATTATAAGTACTCTTATATCTTTTGATGCGGCAATTAATGTTTTTATTGACGCTGCTGTTGTTTCTTCTTGTTTTGATGTAAATGTAGCCAATTTTAATTTAGTGAGCCCATCAACAATTTCACTTACTTTTTTTCCAAAAATTTCTTTTATTTGTTTTTTGTTTATTTTTGTATCTTCTATAGTGTCATGAAGCAAACCTGCAGCAATAACGGTTTCATTCATGCCTTTTTCAGCGAGAGCTTTTGCAACCGCGATAGGGTGAGTAAAATAAGGTTCACCTGATTCTCTTAATTGGCCTTCGTGTGCTTTTTTTGCAAAATAAAATGCTTCTTCAACTATTTCTAATTTTGCATTAGGTCTGTTAAGTTTGAGATTTTTTTTAATCTCTTGAAGGTCATTTGAGAAGTTTTGCATTGTGAAATTAGAATCGAAAATGGTTTTAATAATACTTACTTTGAAGAATTTGTCACATTTCTTCAATAACGTTAATATTAAGCAGATTAAGCCCGTTTTTTAGTATTTGAGCAGTTGCTTTAACCAATTCTATTCTTGCACCTTCAAGTTCTTTTTCGCCTTTAAGCACAGGCACTTCATGATAAAATGAGTTAAATGCTGATGCAAGTTCAATTAAATAATAAGCAATTTTATGTGGACTTAAAGAATTATTCGATTCTTTAATTTTATTTTTATAATCAGCAAGTAATGAAATAAGTTCTTTTTCTTTTGCGTGTATGAGTGCAAAACTTTTTGGTTTTATTTCGTTTGCTTTTCTTAGTATGCTTTTTGCTCTTGCATAACTATATTGTATAAAAGGCCCAGTTTCTGCATCCAAACTTACTGCCTTTTCCCAGCTAAAAACAATTATTTTATTTTTATCGTGACAGAGCATTGCAAATTTTATTGATGCGAGTGCAATTTCTTTTGCAGTATCATTTATTTTCCTTTCACTCCAATTTTCATGTCTTTCTTTTGTTTCTTTAATAATTATTTCAAGTATTTTATAAAAAAGTTCAGCGTAAGTTATTACGTTTCCTTCTCTTGAAGCCATTTTTCCTTCTTCAAGTGTAACAAGTTCATAAGGGATGTGTTTTGTTTCGCAATATTCTTGTTTTTTTTCATTAAGAAGTTCTATTGTTTTTATTAGTTGTTGAAAATAAAATTTCTGTTCTGAACCAACCACGTTGTAAGTTTTTTCAGCATTAAGTTTTTGTTTTTTCATTTTTGCGAGTGCTAAATCTTTACTTGAATAAAGTGCGGCTCCGTCACTTTTAAGAATAAGAAATTTTCCTAGTTTATATTTTTCAAGATTTACTAAAATTGCCCCTTCATCTTTTACTGCAAACCCAGCATCTAAAAGTTTTTTTGCGATAGCGATTCCGTCTTTTTCAACTTCGCTTTCCATTATTATTTTATCAAATTTAACTCCTAATTGTTCAAAAATATGTTCAAAATAATCAAGGCTATAAGTTCTTAATTTTTCCCAGTCTTTTACAAGCCCCTTATCTCCTTTCTCAAGGAGAACAACCATTTCTCTCATTTTTTCTTCTAATTTGTCATTTTCTTTTACTGCTTTTGCGCCTGTTGCATAAAGTTCTCCGAGCCATTTTCCTTTTTCTTCAATATTTTTTGGTTCTTTTCCTTTCCAAATATTTTGATAAGCATAAAGCGATTTGCTTACATGCGGACCAACATCTCCGCCATAATCAACTCTCATAACATTTTTGCCTGATGCTTCAAGTATTCTTGCTATTGCTTCGCCAGTGCAAATATTTCTCACATGCCCAATATGAAATGATTTCAAGGGGTTAGCTTGACAATATTCTACTATTATTTTTTTCCCTGTTTTTTTTTCTAATCCGTAATTTTCTTTTTCTTTCAAAATTTCTTGGATTGTTTCTTTTGCATAAGTTTCTTCGTCAATAAAAAAATTCAAATAAGGGCCTTTAACTTCTATTCTTTCAAATTTTTTTGGAAGTTTTATTTTTTCTTTTAATTCTTCGGCTATTTGTTGAGGTGCTTTTTTCATTTCTTTTGCAAATGAAAAACAGGGTAAAGCAAAATCTCCCATTTTACGTTCTGGCGGTTTTTCAAGAATTTGTTCAACAAGCTCTTTTTTTAGTCCTGTTGCAGAAATAGCTTCTATTAAATCTTCTTTGAAGCTCATTTTTTTCCCTTTAAAAACACGAAACGGGCCCGAAGGGATTCGAACCCTTGACCCCCTGCTTAGAAGGCAGATGCTCTATCCAGACTGAGCTACGGGCCCATAATCGTGCTTACTTAGAATTTTTTCGTTCAATGCATTTATAAGCCTTTTTAGTGGCCTTTGGAATAAGCTAATACTGTTTAAATAAACAAAGTGTCTATTATATTCAATTAATTCAAGGGGGGCGTATATATGCTTGAAATTATAGGTTTTTTACTTTTCAGTGGTTTTTGGCTGGTACTATTTGTGGTAATGTTTGTCGCTTTTTTTGTTCGTGTTATAATGCAGTACGAAAAAGGGGTAAAATTCACTTTTGGTCGCTATTCAGGGATAATGGAACCGGGGCTTAATATTTTGATTCCAATTATTCAAGGTTACAGAAAAGTAGATATTAGAATAAAAACTATTGATATTCCTAAGCAAGAAGTAATGACAAAGGATAATGTTCCTGTGAAGATTAACGCAGTTGTTTTCTTCAAAGTTTCAGATCCTATGAAAGCAGTGCTTGATA
>CAYMWD010000022.1:0-10004 GCA_964394025.1 uncultured archaeon
TCTGCCTGAGCCAACAAATCAGCAGCCAGCAATTCAGGGTTTGCCGATTCATCTGCAATTATCAGAACTTCACTTGGGCCTGCGAGGAAATCAATTCCTGCTGCTCCGTAGCATTGCTTTTTTGCAGCAGTTACATATTTGTTTCCTGGGCCGACTATTTTGTCAACTTTGGGTATTGTTTCAGTGCCATAAGCCATTGCTGCTATTGCCTGAATGCCCCCAACATTGAGTATTTTATCCGCTCCTGCAATATCCGCAGCCACGATTGTTGCTGGCTTTATTTTTGGGGAACAGACAATAACTTCTTTTACTCCAGCTACTTTTGCAGGGATAACCGTCATTAACGCGGTTGAAGGTAATGGATAAAGTCCTCCGGGAACATAGCAACCTGTTCTTTCAATTGGAACTATTTTTTGCCCTAAAGTTATTCCTTTTCTTTTTACTTCAAAAGATTTTATTGTTTTCATTTGCTCTTTTGCAAAAAACTTTATGTTGGAAGCTGCTTTTTTCATTGCAGAAATTGTTTCTTTGTCAACCTGCTTGTAGGCTTCTTTGAT
Organism: uncultured archaeon; assembly: GCA_964394025.1. Lineage (GTDB taxonomy): Archaea > Iainarchaeota > Iainarchaeia > Iainarchaeales > Iainarchaeaceae > PCWY01. The sequence continues at coordinate 558 of CAYMWD010000022.1, forward strand.
TTCTTTTTTTGAAACTTCAAAAGTTATAGGGGAAAGTTTGTCAAACTTTTTAGTATACTTTCTAACTGCCTTATCCCCTTGAATTTTCACTTCCTGGATTATTTGCTTTACCGTGTCCATTTCATCAATTTCTTTGTATTCAAAGAATTCTTTTGGCAGGTCTTTTGCTTTTATTATTTTCATTTCTGTCTCCCCCTAAGTTCGTCTTTCACTTCGTTTATTGTGATTCCTTTTTTTGCCATGAGTACTATTGTAAAGTATGCAAGATCCGCTATTTCCCACACTAGGTTTTCTCTATTTTTGTAGAACGCTACTTCACTTGCTTCCTCAAGAAGCTTTGCTTTGATGTCATCTTCGCGCTTGGAAATTTTTGAAGTGTATGAATTATCTTGTGGAAAATCAATCCGATTCTTTATAATGTTAAATACGTCCTCGGTTTGGAACTCCTTTTCCCCAAAACATGAATAGCTTCCTAAATGACATGCTACCTTTTTCTGTTCAACAGTAAAGAGCAATGCATCCTTGTCACAATCAAATCTTACTTTAACAAGTTTTTGAAAATTTCCTGAAGTATCTCCCTTTGTCCATATTTTCTGCCTTGACCTGCTCCAGTAAGTTGCTTTCTTTTTCTCGAATGCTTGTTTTAGAGATTCTTTTGTTGAGTAAGCCATCATCAAAACATGGTATGAACTATCCTGTACAATTGTAGGAATTAAATCGTTGTTTTTTTCAAAATCCATGAGTTCAATAAACGCCTTGCTTAGATTTATTTTTCCTGTGTAAATGCTCATTCCCAATTGAGAATTGAAGCCAAGATTTTCAATTTCTTTAATTTCATTTATTGTAGTTATTCCTCCTGCGATCGTTATCCTGTTTTTTGTCAATCCTGGAAGTTTTGCTATTTTTCCAGAATCAATTCCTTGCAGTAACCCTTCCTTATCCACATTCGTGAAGAGAAATTCTGAACAATAAGGTTCAAGCTCTTTGATTGCCTCTTCAGGTGTTTGCTTTGTTTCTTTTCTCCAACCTTCTGTAACAACGAACCCGTTTTTTGAGTCAACTGCAACAATAACCTTATCTCTTGGCAACTGTTTTAGGAATTCGGGTGTTGCTTTTGTTCCAATAATTACTTTTTTTGCTCCACCTCGAAGGATCTCCTTGGCTTTTTCAATTGTTCTTATCCCTCCGCCAACTCTGCATTCAGCAACTTTGCAAATTTCCTTAATCAGTTCAAGGTTGTCGCCTTTTCCAAGTGCAGAATCAAGATCAATTACAGCTATCTCCCCATAAAGCCTGAACTCTTTGGCCAGTTCCACTGGGTTGTTTTTTTCCAGAACCTTATCTTTGCCTTGCTTAAGCTGTACAGCTTTTCCATTCATCAAATCAATGCTTGGAATAATCATTCTCTCACCTCGATTCCTGTTCTTTTCAAGTAGTTTTTAATATCGCTAACCCTGTAATTTCCGTAGTGGAATATCGAAGCTGCAAGTGCTGCATCAGCTTTCCCTTTTTCAAAAACTTCAGCAAAACTCAAGACATCCCTTGCTCCGCCTGAAGCGATTACAGGAATATTCAATGCTTCGGAAATTGTTTTTGTTAACTCCAAATCAAATCCTGTTTTGGTTCCATCTTTATCCATTGAAGTTAGGAGTATTTCTCCGGCTCCAAGAGATTCAACTTTCTTCGCCCATTGCACTGCATCGATTCCGGTTAGTTCTGAGCCTCCCTTGATTGACACTTCCCAGGAGTTTCTTTTTCTTTTTGCATCTATTGCTACAACAATGCACTGGGAACCAAATTCTTCAGCGGCTTCTTTCACTAAGTTAGGGTTTTTCACTGCTTGTGTGTTGATTGAAATTTTATCGGCTCCCGCACTAAGCAAATCCTTTATGTCTTGCAAACTGGAAATTCCTCCTCCGACAGTTAATGGGATGAACAATTCCTTGGAAACTTCTCTAACTGTTTCAAGGATTATTTTCCTTTTCTCTTTTGTTGCAGTAATGTCAAGGAACACAAGTTCATCAGCACCTTCCTCGTTGTATTTTTTAGCCAACTCAACAGGGTTTCCTGCATACTGGAGGTTTTCAAAGTTTGTTCCTTTAACCACTTTGCCGTCTTTTACATCAAGACAAGGAATAATTCTTTTTGTCAGCATTTCAGCCACCTCTCAAGGAACTTGATTCCTTGCTCTCCGCTTTTCTCAGGGTGAAACTGAACACCCAAAACATTTTCTTTTTGTACCGAACTTACAAATTCCCTGAAATAATTTGCAGTACTTAATGCAATTTTCTCTTCAGGTTCAACATAGTAGGAATTCACAAAATAGTAGTAGCCATTCTCAAGAAGTTCTTGATTTTTACTTTCAATTTTATTCCAACCAACTTCCGGCACTTTTCCTTCCCTGAATTTTTTTACCTTGCCTTTGAAAATGCTAAGCCCTTTAACACCGGGGCTTTCCTCACTTTCATCAAAAAGAACTTGTAAACCAAGGCAAATACCGAGGAAAGGAGTTCCTTTAGAGATTGCTTGTTTGATTGGAGTTTCAAGGTTCTTTTCCTGTAGGTTTTTCATCATTGCTCCAAAAGAACCAACGCCAGGAAACACTATTCTGTCCGCTGCTAAAATCTCTTCTGCACTATTCATTATTTTTGTTTCCTCTCCAAGGAACCTGAAAGCATTTTCTACGCTCTTCAAATTCCCTGCTCCGTAGTCTATTATTGCAATCATTCAAATCACTCCTTTTGTGCTCGGTATTCCTTTCATTCTCTTGTTTTTTGTTACAGCTATTTCCATTGCCTTTCCAAAAGCTTTGAAAATCGCCTCAATCTTGTGATGGTCACTTCTGCCATAAGGCATTCTCACAACTACATTTCCCTGCAGGCCGTTAGTAAACCCTTGAAAGAAATCATCCAAAGTGTCCGTATCAAGGTCTCCGCAGAAACGCCTCTTGAACTTTGCATCAAATTGCAAGTATGGTCTGCCGCTGATGTCAACAGCAACAACCGCAAGCCTCATCCATTGGATAGACAAAATACCCTGCTCTATTGATGCTCTCCTTGAATTCAAGAGCATTCCTAAAAGCGGTTCCAAGAACTATACCAACATCTTCCATTGTGTGATGCTGATCAACCTTCAAATCTCCTCTTGCTTTCAGCTTCAATGTAAATGAACCCGATTTTGCAAAGGTTGCGAGCATATGTGTCAGGAAACCCAGTTCCGTTTCTATTTCATATTCTCTAAATTTGTCAATCCCAAGTTCACATGAAATTTGAGTTTCATTTGTTGTTCTTTCAACCTTTGCGGTTCTCACTTCAATTCCTCCAGCATGTTTTCTATATTTTTTTTATTCGTCATTATTCCTTTAATTCCTGCATTTTCTGCAGCCTTCAAGTCCACAGAACTATCTCCAAAATAAATCGCTTTTTTGAAAACTGAATTTGCAAGAATTTTTTGTATTCCTTCCGGATTTGGTTTTTCTTTGCAGTCCTCCATGCAAATAATCGAGGAAAAACACTCTTCGATTTTGAAATACTCTAAAGTAAATTCGGCTTCCTTTCTTGGCCTTCCGGTAAAAATTGTTAACTCATAATTTGATGAAAGTTTTTCTAATTTTCTTTTGTCAATCAGCAATTTTTCATTTTTTATTAAGCCATCAAAGTTTTTTCCCAAATAGAATTCCTGAAATTTTTCAACTATACCTTCAAAAGGAATTTTTTTGCCTTGTTTTTCAAGCAGCCTTTTTGTTATTTCCCAATCATTGTTCAATAATTCATTATCTCTAACTTCTTGGATTTCATTGGTGGAAACTTCATTTCCTGAAAAGAATTTCACGGTTTCCTGTATTGCTTTCCGGTAACTATTGCTCACATCAATGAGCACTCCGTCCAAATCAAAAATCAATATTGGTTTGGAAAGAATTTTTTCAAGCGTCTTAATCAGAATTTCATTCTTTCTTTTATCTCCAACCGTAATCCTCACATTTCCTTCAAGTTCAGTTTGGCTTCTTACAAGTATGCCTTCCCTGAACAAGGAATTTACTACAAATTCTCTTGACTTTTTGAAATCACACAGAACAAAGTTGGCTTCCCCTTTGATAAAAACAATTTCATTTTTCAGAAGGAAGCCATCTAATTTTGCCTTATTTTCCTTTACTTCCAAAACATAATCTTTCATATAGCGAGGGTCTTTCAGGCATTCAACTGCTGCTTTTTTCGCAATAATGTTTACTGCATAGGGCGAGTAAATGGATTTCATTGATTGAATAGTTTCAGTATTACTGAGAAGATAACCGATTCTCAATCCTGCTAATCCGAATGCTTTTGAAAAGCTTCTGGAAATAATCAAATTGTCATATTTTTCCAATAACCCAACTGCGGTTTTTCCTGAGAACTCAAAATACGCTTCATCCAATAGCACTGCTCCGTTGGTTTTTTGCAGTATTCTCTCCAAATCGCTTTCTTTGATTGTTGTGCCTGTCGGGTTATTTGGACTGCAGACAATGACAAGTTTGGTTTTATCATTTATTGAATTCAAAACTTCTTCAATTGGGAATTCTCCATTTTCATAATATTGCGGTGATTTTATTTCTGCTCCTGCTGCTTGTGCATAAATAAAGAACATTGAAAAGCTTGGTTTCGGAATCACGACTTCGTCATTTTCACTTACAAAGGCATCAATAACTAATTTGATTGCCTCATCACAACCATTTGTAGGCAGAACCATGGTTTCTTTTATGCATGCATATTCCGCGATTGCTTCATTCAATCCTTTGTAATTTGGGTATTGTGAAATATCCTCGACGGATAAACACAAGAGAACTTTTTCTAGTGCAGGATTACTGTTTGAAGTATTCTCGTTAAAGTCAAGCCTAATCATTTCATTTCGATTTTCAAGCGGTGGCTTGTATGGCTTGATTTGTTTCAGTTGTGGTTTCATTTTGAGTCCCCTATTATTACAAAATCGCTTTCAGTGATTTTTTCAAGAATCTTAAGGTTAGATTCTTTGATTGAACGCCCAGTATAAACAATGTCAATAACCAAATCAGCGAGGCCTTCAACAATGTTGGTTTCCACACAGCCGTTGATGTAAATTTTGTTGAATTTTACTCCTTGTTCTTCAAATTTTTCAAGGTATTTGGAGGCTATGTTTTTGTATTTTGAGGAGATGTAAACTGTTGCTCCGTTTGGAAGCTTATTTAGTTTTGTTCCTTTTGAACCAAGAAGGCAAAGCGCAGGTTTTCCAAACATTGCAGATTCATCTTGCCATTCTATTTTCCTCAAAACCTTTACTCCGTTCCCTTCATTCGAAACAGAAAAGTCAAGGAACAAATCTTCTCCTGTGAGGCCTATTGCGTTCTTTCCTTTTTTCAAATACTGCTTCACAAGGAAAGGAATATCCTCGCCTCTTGCGATAACTATTCTTGAAGCTTCAACATTGTCAAGATTTGAGAATGCGATTTCCTTGTATTTCTTTAACCCCGAATTCTTAGGGGACAAGATGAATACAATCACTGCAATTTATTCTGTTCGTAAAAGTAGATTTATTGGTGATGAAGTAACTCACCATTTCTTTGTGGGAAAAAAGTGGGATTCATGTAACTAATAGGTACGCTTAATATTTATAAATGTTACTCTTTGAAGCGCTCAAATTTGAAACTTTTCACTGATTTTTCTGACTTCAGCTTGCTTTTCAGGGTTGAAAGATTTGCTTTTGAGAAATCTGCTATTATTTCCCACTCTGCCTCTTTTCCTCTTTTGAGGCTTCTTGAAGAAGTATAAACCAAGTCAACCTTTGCATTTGCAAGCAAACTGGCTGTTTTGGCTAAGGCTCCAGGAACATCATTAAAATGCACCGAAAGCTTCATGCTCTTCTTTTCTATAGGGAAGAGCAATATTCTACCATTCTCAGAATCAAGGTGAGAAACAATGTTTTCCCCTGGCTTAATTCCTAAAGCTTCTCTGAAAGAATTCGGGATAATAACTCTCCCTTTGGAATCAACTTTCACATTCTGGGTTGTCATGCAAATATATGGATTTAAAAGTAAATAAATTTGTGGGTGAGATGTGGGAAAGAATTATTAACTTCAAATCCCTGTAGTAATAAAGAAACTGAAATTGTTGTCAGTTTGGAACTTGTACTTTTGGTCAATCGCCCGCTGGGGGCACACCTTTTTCTTTTCTTTGCGAAAGAAAAGAAAAATCTGTACCAAAAAGAAAAGAAAGCTTGCTTTGTTTAAAGCACTAATTTTTATAAAAAAAGAAAAATGTCATCTTTGTAGTATCAAAAAATAAGATTGCTTTTAGCAAACTTTTTTTAGTTAAAAAATAAGATTACGCCAAAATAAAAGTTTGGCGTTTTTAAGTTGGGTTTATTTTCCTGAATTATTACTTTTTCTAATTTCGTCTATTCTTCTTTGATTTTCAGTTATGTCATCTTTCAAAGTTTTGTAAATTTTTTTTCCTTCTATGTGTAACGCCTCCGTGTATTGTGGGATTTTTTTATCTAAGAAAAAATAGTTTTTTTTGGGAATTACTTTTTCTAATTTTATATTTTTTTATTGAAATAATTATACTGCAACCTGATTATAAATTGGCTGAAAAATGTTTTCACTCTATTAAAACGAGTTATTTTTTTAGAACCCTAATTTTTTTGCTAAATTTTTGGTTTCTATATATTAATGTAATATAATACAGTTTCACTTGAATCTTGTTTGAAATGTTTTAATTCTATTATTTGGGTTTAATTTAAATTTGCTTTTAGCTAAAGTGTGAGTTTATGGTTTAATTTACTGCTAAGGTATATTCTTTTATATTACAAAATTATTCTATTATCGAGACTTGTGCGGTAATTAGTATGGACTTTTTAGATTCAGTAAAACCAAAGGTTGATTCTTTTTTAGAAAAAGTAAAGTCTGGATATTATTATTTTGAAGACAAATATTATAATTTTTTAGATAAAATTGATGAAAAAATTCCAGTATACAAAGTTATTGACCCGATTGATAAAATTGTTCCTTCTTTTATGATTTTAATTGTATTTTTAGCAATTATTCTTTTAGTGGGAATTTTTTCAGTTGTAGGTATTATTACTGGATTAAGTAATGCAAAGTTTGTTGTTACTTCTGAAACCGGTTCTGTTCTTTCGGCTGTGCCTGTAATTGTTATTTATGATGGTAAAGAATATACTTTTGAAACAGATGATTTTGGCGAATTTATTGCACAATTAAGCTCAAAAGAAGTTGAAGTAAAAGTTTTGGCTGAAGGGTATGAAGAATATACAAAAACAATGAGCATTTCTTTTGAAGGAATTAATGAAATTATTCTTGAAAAAGAAAAACCAAAATTCTTAACTAAGTTAATTGAAATTCGTGATGAAAATAATGACCCGATTAATGGAGCAGACATAAGATTTTCTTGCAGTAAAAATATTGGTGTTCCAAATTCAAAAATAAATGCGAATAACAAAGAGACTGTTTCTTTTAGTGCAGAATGTGGTGTACTTAGTGCGATTGTTACAAAAGCAGGTTATATTGATAATAAAAAATCACTAAGCAGTAATTCTACAATATTTTTAATGAAACTTGAAAAACTTCTTGAAGGTAAATTAAGAATAAGTATTGCTGATGAAGATTCAGGTGAACCAGTGCCCGGAATTGCTCTTAAACTTTATACTCAAAAAAATATTTGGAAAAAACCAGGACAAACTGATTCTTCTGGTGTTAATGTTTTTACTTCAGAACCTGGAATGTATTATGTTAAAGCAATCGATGAAAGAGACGAACCTAAATATGGTTCATTTGAAACTCCATTAATAGAAATTATTGCGGGTGAAGAAGAATCTTATGAAATTGAAATGAAAAAGCTTCCGCCTCAGTATGATGTGCCTGGAATTAAACTTAAATTTGTTGAAGGAACAGCTGAATTGAAAGATGTTGAAGTTTCATTATTTGAAGAAAGTGCATTTATGACAAAGAAAAATTCAGGTTCTGATGGAACTATAATTTTTTCAAATATGGATGAAAACAAAGCTTATTCTGTTGTTGCAAAAAAACAAGGCTATGTTTTGAAAGTTGTTGAAAATTTAATTGTTGTTGGTTTGTCTGATGGAAATAGTACTGTTGTTGAATTGGAAAAAGCAACAGAATTTAATTCTGGAAAAGTAACTGTAAAGGTAATAGATTATTCATCTGATCCTGTAAAATCAGCGTCAGTAAGACTTTATTTTGAAGATCATAATTTTTTCATAGATTCAGATTCTTCAAGCAATGAAGGGGCTGTTATTTTTGAAAACCTGCCCTTTGGAAGTTATTATGCTGAAGCTGAAAAATCAGAGTCTGAAGGAAAATCAGCAGTAAAAGAGCTTTCATCAACAAACAAAGAAATTCTTCTTGAAGTAACTCTTATTCTTAAAAATGGAAGTATTGAAGCTGAAGTTGTTGATACTTTAGGTAGAGTAGTTCAAGGTGCAAGAGTAGAATTTATTGATTCAATAAGAGGAAAACTTTTAGAACTTCCGACTAATATGCAGGGTAAAACTGAAAAAGCAGAATTCAAAATAAACCTAAGACCGTATCTTGTTGTTTCTCATATTGATTATCTTAATTCAGTTACGCAAAGCTTTGAACTTTCAACAAAAACAAAAAAAGTAAAAATTGTGATGCATGATAAAGATGAAGATTTACCTTCTTTAAAATGTGATTCATCTGGAAAAATTTGCATGAATCTTGTTTCAATATTAACTGATGCAGGAACTAGTGCAAGTTCACTTAAAGCAGGAAATGCTTATCGCTTTTTGTTTGATGTTAAAATTAAAGAAAAACTTTCAGATGTTGACTCTGTTGTAAGAACTGGGTTACAAGAAAATTTGACTGCTTCAGATTCGATTATAGTAATTGAATCAATTAGTTCACCTGGGTTTGCTGATTTGAAATTTGCTTCTTATGATTCTGATGATGATTATGCTGAATCAGATCTTACAAATCTTGATGCAAAACAAGCAAACATATATGCTGGACAACTCGAGCCTGCGGTTTATTCTTTTGAAGTAAAAACATTCATTAAAGCTACTGCTGAAGAAAATGCAGTAATTGAAATTAGATATGGTGCTAGAGATACTGTTGAAGGAATAAGACTTCCTTCTAATGGTTTATTTTTAGAATCATTTATTTTAGGCGAACCTTTATTTTGTGACCCTTTAAGGGCGGATTGTGATAACTTTGTTTTTGAAGCAACATTAAGTGAAAAACCAGTTGAAGGAAAAGATGCGCTTCATTTGCAAGCCCCTGTTGAACTTGATTCATTTGTTTCACAGAAAATTTATCAGGATGTTGATTATGAATTAGATGTTGTTATTTTTAATCAAAATCAAAGCAAAGAAAATTTTACTGATGTTGATTTCAATATTATTAGTAAGCAAAGAATCCTTTATATCGACTGCTATTTTCTTAAG
>CAYMWD010000023.1:0-9850 GCA_964394025.1 uncultured archaeon
CTTCAAACACACAGCAAAAACTCATTGTAAGAATGGAAGGAACAAGCAAAGACGCACTTGCAGAAATAAAAGAAAAATTTTTGAGTGAAATTGAAAAATTTTCAGGAAAAAAAATTTCTCTTTGAGCCTCAAAGCCTTTTTAATAGTAATAACATTATATAATGGGAAAAAATGAGGTTGAAAATACTCTTTTGTATAGTGCTTATTCTGCTTTCTGTTTTTGCATATTCAGATATTGCGCCTGATGATCCGGCAATAGACCCTGATGATCTTGCTTTTGATGAAACTACTGACATGAATCAGAGCCAAGATACAAACAACACCTCAGAAATTGAAGTTCCAGTTGAAAACACACCTAATAATGGAAATACAAATAACACTGAAAATAATCAAATTTCAGACACTTTGAATTGTGATATTGCATGTGATTCTGATGCTGATTGTGATGATGGTTTAGGAAACACAATTGATTCTTGTATTACTCCTTCAACATGCAACTCAAAATGTATGAATACTTTATGCAATATAACCTGTAGTTCAAAAACAGGCTGTGATGACGGAAATCCACTTACTAGTGACACTTGCAATAATTCAGGCACATGTTCTTCTTCTTGCGAAAACAAACCGTGCAATCCAAGATGTGAATCAAATTCTGATTGTTCTGATGGTGATTCCCTAACAACAGATGTTTGTGCAGGCGCAGGAAGATGCACTGCAACCTGTGAAAACCTAACTTCTTGCGGAGATGGAACATGCGATGATTCAGAATCAAAATGTTCTTGCCCAAGTGATTGCGGAACATGTTCTGAAAGCATTTCGAGTATTTTTGAAATGACTTGTATTGGGAATAGTTGCAAACAAATGTTAAAAGCAGGTGTTTGTGGAAATGATAGGTGTGAAACAAGTTCAGGTGAAAATTATTTTACTTGCAATCAAGACTGTGAACCATTGAATGTAAAACTTGAATTTAATTTAACTGATGCTTATTATGTTCGCGGAGAAACAGTACCTGTGAAAGTTACTGCTTTAATTGATGGCGCAGAAGTTAATGATTTAAAATTAAGAGCTGAAGGTTTTTTTGGCGATATTCCTATTTTCAATGATGGTAAGCATGATGATGGAAAAAGAACTGACAATATTTACAATTCTTCATTTTTAATTCCTGTTAATATTCAACAAAAACTTTATCCTGTAATTGTTTATGCTGAAATTGAAGGTAAAAACTATAAAAATGCACAAATGATTAATGTTTCTCCAAGATTGGATTTATCCTTGTTTTTTTCAAAAAAGTTTTATGTTCTTGGAGATAATCTTTTACTGGAAGGAAGTATATCTAGAAAAGGAACTCCGTTAGAAGAGAATTTTTTTGTTGAATTTAGACATAATAATGAAACTATTGAAAAAATTGATGTAAATTCAGTTTCTGGAAAATTCACAGCCGAATATCGTACAACTCTTATTGATTCTGCAGGAGTCTATTCTGCCTTTATACATATAGAGGATGAAAACTCAAATTCGGTTGAAAAAGAAATTGAAGTTGAAGTTCTTTCTCCCGATGCAACAAATTTTCTTAATGTTGAATCTTTTGACACTGAAAAAGATTCGTATGTAAAAGGTGAGGAAGCAAATTTTATTGTAAAAGTAACCGACATTTCAGGAAACCCAGTTCCTAATGCACAAGTAAAAGGAACAGTATCAACAGGTCAACAAATAATTTTTTCAGAATTAGATGGGGGAATATACACTGGAATTTTTATAATACCTCAAAACATTTCTGACAAAAATTTAACAATAATTGTAGATGCGTTAAGTCAAAACAGACAAGGTACTACACAAATAGAATTTGGGGTAATTTCTACTAACATAAACATAAGCATTACTCAACCAAAAAAAGGAGTAGTTTTCCAACTTGGTGAAGAAATTTCTATTATTGTAAAAGCAGTATATGATACAAATGCTCCGCTTGTAACTGGGAAAGTAATTGCAAGAATAAATGGTGCTGAAATTGACCTTATTCCTACTGAAAAAAAAGGCGTTTATTCGGGGGTGTATATTCTTAGAAATGAGTCTGAAGGTAATTTAGAAATAGAATTTGAAGCAAATAGCGGTTATGGAGACACAGGAAGAGAAATTGCAGAAATACAAATTTCAGGAATTTCTTATCAATATTATCTTCGAGAATATGGCTTAAGTTTAGGATTATTATTTTTTGCACTTGTGCTTAGTATAATTCTTACTTATGTTACTATTAGAGTTAAAGGAAAAGAGTGGCTCCTTAAAAGAAAGAAAAAAGAACTTGCCGAAAAAATAAAAGGAATCCAGACACAATATTTTGTAGAAGGCTCTATCGATAAAAAAAGCTACAATGAATACATGGAAAAATATGGGCCAGAAATTAATGAAGTGGAAGAATCTCTGCGTGTTTTGAAGGGGAAAAAATGAAAAAAATACTTGCGCTTGTTGTATTAGTTTTTATTTGTTCAAATATTTTTGCAGGAAGCTCTTATTGGTTAAGAGGCGATGATTTCACTAATTTTATTGATGGAAAAAAATCAAATTTTATGAGCTCAAGCAAACCAAATATTTCTGCAAGTGAAACTATTTTTGAAACAGATTTAAATGGTATTATTGGTGAATGGTACACTTCTTCATTATCTTCAGGAATACAAATTAACGGAAATATTTACCTTTGGACAAATGGAATAACTTCTGAAAATACTGTAATTAAATGGGAACTTTATGATTACAGTTCACAATCAAACAGCAGTAAACTGATTGCACAATCACAATTTATTTCAGGACAAGAAGAATCTTATGTTGTTCTTGAAAAAGCAGTAACTATTGAATCAGGCCATAGACTTAAATTAGTGCTTAAAAGTGAAGAAAATGCAAAATTATCAGTTGATTATTCTGATGTTAGTTCAAAATCAGAGTGGATTGCACCAAATGACGAGGTTTTTGAAGCAATTGGAATAAAATACACTGGAATATTATTTTTCGAAAAATGCAGTTTAGATGAAATTTCATGTAAAAATGATGCTTCATGCAATGATCAAAATCCATTTACTAAAGATATATGCAATGAGCCTAACACCTGCTCATCTTCTTGTAATTATACTAAATGTGACCCTCTATGCACAACTTATGCTGACTGTGCAGATAATATCCCAAGTACTATTGATAAGTGTGAAAGAATAGGTACTTGTGATGCTTTTTGTTCAAACAAAGACTGTGAGATAAAATGCATTAATGATTCAAAATGTTCAGAAGAAAATCCTGCATGTATTTATCCTGGAACGTGTTTTTCAAAATGTGAAAAAGCAGATTATACAGCAAAATTTTCTTCCTGTATTGAAACAAAATGCACCAAAGGATTATGCACAGAAGAACCAATGCCAAATTGTTGCGGGAATAATATTTGTGAAAATAATGAAACAGCCTTAACTTGCTCAACGGATTGTTCTGGAAATTCATTAGAAGTATTAATGCCTTCAAATGCAGATTATGCATTTATTGGTGAAAAAGTAAAATTAAAAATTCTTGCAGAAAAAACAAGCTTAGTTCACGCAAAAGGATTTTTTGGAGAAATTGAATTGTATGATGATGGTCAACATAATGATAATAGTAAAAATGACGGAGTATTTGGTAATACAATTATTCCTGAAGCCAAACATGAAGGATTGCAAAAAATAATAATTTCTTCAGCTGGAAAAGAAAAAACAATAAATCTAAACATAATCCCAATGCTTGAAATTGAAATTTCAGCAACAGAACAAGAATACATAATTTCAGATTTGCTCGAAATAACTGGTAATGTTTCAAGAAAAGGAGAACCAATAAATGACAAATTAAAAATAGAAGCAAAAGCAGGAAATAGGGTAATATTCTCTGAATGGATTTCTTCGGATGTTTTTGGAAATTTTTATTATTCTTATAAATCATTTTCTGCAGACTCTTCAGGTGAATGGACTATAAGTGCTTATACTGATGATGAAAAAGGAAACAAAGGGTATGCAGAAGAAAAAATTTATTTTTACGAACCAGAACAAGATTTACCGCTTAAAATAATCGTGATTGAAAAACCAGAAGAAAAACTTTCTCCTGATGCTAATTTCACTATAAAAGTATCTGTTCTTCAAAATAGAAAAGTAACAAATATTGCAAATGTAACTGCTGAAATTGGAGGAAAAAAACTTACTTTTTCCGAAGAAAACGGAGTTTATATTCTTAAAACAAGCATTAATGAAATTTATTCTGGCGAAAATAAATTAAAAATATTAGCAGAAATCGGAGAACTTAAAGGTCGTTCAACAATAAATTTAGAAGTAGAACCTTTTCCATTAGAAATTAAAATAATTGAACCAACTAAAAATTCTTTCGGAGTAGGTGAAAAAGTCAAATTTAAAATAAATGTCTCAAAAAACAATTCAGTTATAACTGATGTGGAATTAACCCTAAAAATAAATAATGAAAACATTGAAATTTTTAGAGAAGGTGATTATTTTTCTGGAAATTATACTGTAAAAGAAGGAAATTTTATTTCGGTTGATGCTGAAGCAATTGATGAATTTGGAGGAGTTGGTAAAACACAGTTTTCAGGCGTAATTTCAGGATATTCTTATGATTATTACTTTGACAAGTACGGCAATATTATGCTAGGCGGAACAATTTTACTTTTAGCACTTTTTACAATATTTGGCTATTTTTTAATGACTTGCCATACAAAAGACTGCCTTGAGAAGAAAGACAAAGAATTTATTGAAAAAATAAAAAATATTCAAACTCGTTATTTTAAAGAAGGAAGCCTTTCAAGGAAAAAATATGATGAATTAATGATTAAATATGAACAAGAACTTAGTAAAATAAGAGGCGAGTTAAAAAAGAATTAGGAGAGAAGATTCTTATGGACAACAAAAATTTTTTGATATTAATATTTTTCAGTTTACTTTTAATTTCAGGAGTTACAACTGCAGTTACAATAAAGGCCGAAGCAAATCATTATGCAAAAGGTGAAATAATAGCTCTTAATGGAAAATGCGGGCAAAACAACATAAATGATATAAGCGCAGTAATAGAAGGAATAAAAATATTTGAAGATAAAGTAATCTGCACTGAAGGTGAATTTGTTTACAATTATAAAACAACTTTCATTGAACCATCAGGAAATTGGAAAATTTCTATTTCTGATAAAGGAGATGAAAGTAGTGTAATTGTCGGAGTTGATCTCACTTCTGATTCAGCGTATTATAGAATAACTTTTCTAAGTCCGTCTGAGTTTTCGTTGAGAAAATCAGAAGATGCATTTGTTAGCATACAGCTCACTGATTCAGGAACTCCTGTTGATGATGCAGAAGTAATACTTTATGATGTATTTGGAAGAAAAATAATGCTTAAACCTGAAGGTAGCGGTATTTATGACTTAAATTATGTGGTGCCGTTTGATTCAGAATCTGAAAGTTGGGTTTTAGTTGTAACTGCGCAAAAAGAAGACAATGGAAAACTTTATGGCGGTGAAAGAAAAATTAATGTTGAAATAATTGATTCAAAATTCAATTTTAATCTCGTTGAACCATCAAAAGAATTTTATGAACAAAGTGATTCAATACCATTTAAACTCAAAATAACATACCCTAATGGTTCGTCACTTAATTTAGAAAATCTTGAATCCGCAGTTCTTGAAATTGAAGATGAAACTTATCCATTTGAAATAAATTCCGAAGAAGAATTTGTTTTAGCATATAATCCAAAATCCCCTGGAAATAAAGAAGCAAAAATAATTGTTACGGATATTGCAGAAAACAAAGGAGAAACAAAAATACAATTTTTGGTTACCTGTTCCGTAACTTGTTTGATTAAAAGTTATGGTTTGATAACCTTGGTTCTTATTTTAGTGGTAGGAGTAATATCAAGGCTCTTTTATGCAAAAATAAAACTTACTTTGGAAAAAATAAGGCTTAAAGCCGAAAAACAAAAAACAACACTTCTGATAAAAGATTTACAGGAAGAATATTTCACAAAAGGCGTTATGCCTACAGGAAGTTACAAATCAAATCTTGCACTCTACAAAGCAAAACTTATAGAACTTGAAGAAAGATTAAAATATGTTGAAAATAGGCTTGAAGAAGAAAAATAGTATTTTAAATGTTAAAAAGCATAATGCAGACAGTGGCTTATTATGGATGCAAAAAAAGAAATCGCAGTTCTGAATGCAACATTAAATTTAATGAAAAATAAGACTTCTGAAGCGGATATAAAAATAAGCCTCAAAGAACTTGGATTAAATGATAAAGAATCAGCATTAATAATTCAAAAAGCAAAAAATCAGCTAAAAAAACCCGAACCTGAAAAATTAATATTACCAAAAGCTATTTCTAAAGGAAAAAGTCAAGAACCATTAAAATCAGTTTCTATAAAACCAGAATCTGCAAAAGAAAATCCCTCAAAAGGAGTAGATGAAATAAAAAAAGCAATGGACGAACTTAAAAACGAAAAAATAGACTCAATGCCTGAAATAAAAAACGAATTAGAACAAAAAGAAATTAACACAAAAACAGAAAAACCTGAAATTGTTATTGAAAAAAAATCAGAAGTTTCTGAAGAAAAACCAAAACCCAATAAAATGGAACAAGGATTATCTTTTTTAAAAGGGGCAATAACAAAAAACATTTCTCCAAAAAAAGAACCTACAAAAGAACCTAATTATATTCCTGAACTTAAAAAAGGCGGAAAAGCAAAAGTAAAAGAAATAATAAAAGAATCACCACTTGAAAAAATAAAAGAAAAAAAAGAAATAAATTCAATGATGGGTTTAAAAGAACCAGAAAATAAAGAAAAAAACGAGATTGAATTTACTAGCAGTCTTGATAATTTGCAAAAAAAGATAGAAATGCCCGATTTCAATGAAGAAAAGAAAGAAGTAAATAAAACCGAAAAAATAAAAAATGAAAAAAAGAATTTTGATGCACCAATTATTGTTTCTCCTGAGCTTACAATGCTCATTATTCCAAATAAAGAATACAGCAGAGGACTATCTATACTTATTAGACGAACATCTAATCAACATAATAAAATTGTATATGTCACATTAAATGAAATTTATTCTTCACTTATTTTACACATTAAAAAATTAGGCGCAAATCCTAAAAAATTCTTTTTTGTTGATGCAGTAACAATGACTGCAAGCAGAGAAATCACTAAACATGATAATTGTATTTTTGTAAGCAGTCCAAATTCTCTTGTAGAATTAAGTCTCGCAATAACCCGTGCACTTAATTCAGAAAAACCAGATGCAATGATTTTTGATTCAATTTCAACACTTTTAATTTATGAAAAAGAAGTAACAGTGACAAAATTTATTCATTCACTGATAGGAAAAATAAAAGCAGCAGGAGTATCAACGTATTTTACTGCTTTAGAGGGAGATTCACAAACAGAATCAGTTAAAGATTTGACAATGTTTATGGATAATGTAAATACACTTACTGAATTTGAACTTGGTGAATTAGGGTTTTCAAAATCTACACCTGGTCTGATAAGTCAATCATACCAAAAAATTGAACAAAAAGCATCTCCTTCAGGTTTACAATCAGCAATTGAAAGTTTTCAAGCGCCAATAAAAAGGCAGCTTGCACAGGAACCCGATAAAAACAAACTTGTTGTTCAAGAAATGGGTTATCTTAAAGATAAATTAAAAGATATTAAAAATGACCGTAAAATACAAGAATCTCTTAATGAAATAAAAGGAAAAATCGGAAAAACTCAAGATATTTCAAACCTCGAAAAACAACTTAATTATGTTTCTGAAAAAATCAATTCTCTTGAAGAACAACCGGTAAATAATGTACTTTTAAATCAAATTTCAAAACTTGAAGAAAAAATATCTTCTCTTGAAGAAAAATTATCTGAAAAAATGAAAAAAACTCAAGACGATAGTGAAAGGCAAAGTTTAAAAGAAAAAATAGAAATGCTTGAAAAAAAACAGGAACTCGCATCAATGATTGATGATTTTTATAAAGTAGATTCATCAAAAGTTGATCCAAAATATGTTCTTAGCGGAAAACTCGAGAAAAAAATGGACACAAAAAAGAAAGTTCTTGATAAAGCGTTCAAAAAAGGAGTAATTTCTAAAGATTTGTATGTAAGTGGCAAAAAAAGAATTAACGGAGAAGTGAAAAGACTTAAGTATTCTGCAGAGATTGCATCACTTGAAAAAAAACTTGATGCACTCAGTGAAGCCTATGAGGAAGGGTTAATAAGCAAAGAGTCGTATGTTAAGGGCAAAGCAAGAATAGAAACACGCCTTAAAAAGTAAAAGAAATATTTAAAAAGGAAAAAGAGTTTATATGTTAAACTGAATTTTAAAGGTTATTTAATGGTTCAAAAAAAGAAAAAAACCACGAAATCTAAAACTGTAAAAAGTAAGGCTGTTTCCAAAAAAACAACCAAAAAAACAGTTTCAAGAAAACAGGCTTCTGAAAAAAGCAAAAGATCAATAGATAGTATAATGGCTCCACTTCCGGATGATGATAATCATTCAATGCTTCGTGAAGCTCTGAAAGATATTGCACGTGAACTTAATCAGTTACGTGATGAAAAAGAAGAACTTGAAGTAGTTCTTGACAAAATCGCATCAGATCTTAATTCTACGCAGAATACAGAAGTACAACTGAAAGATCAGTTAAGGAAACTAACTTCTGTTGAAAATGCACTTGCTCTGAAAAGAGGAAGACTTAGAAAGAAGCTCGAAGGAGTAAAAGGAAAAATACAAAAAGTAAGAGATCTCTCCTCAAAAATGGAGAGCATTTAATTATTTTTTTGGGTTTTTTTTCCTTTTTTTCTATTTTTTTTGATTCTTTTTTTACAGAATTCTTTATAGCTTCTGCAACTTCTAATTTAATTTATCAAAAAATTGGTAAAAAAATAGTTAAATTAAAAAAAGTGTTAAATAAAAAAATGTAAACCAAAAAAGCGTCAAACAAAAAAATTGTTAAATTCATTCTTCTCTAAAAATTTCTTCATCAATGTAAATTTCAAATCCGTTTGAAGTAATTTTATATGGCACTAGTTTTTTCGAATGTGCTGAGCTTCTTAATTTCAGTATCTCAAGTGCATTTTCTCTTGTGTTGTGCACCTTGATGTTGTAAAAAACAATAACCCCATCAGCTAGAAATTCCTCTACTCCCATTCTTGAATAAATTTTAGGTGATTGCTCTGTCTCACCGAACACAAGATTGATTGACTGGTATTTTTCTAAAGTTTCAAATAAATGTCTTAAATATTGTCTATATCCTTGTGCATTTTCCATAAATGCAATTGAAAGAGCGGAAAGCGAATCAACTACAACTCTATCTGGTTTGAAAGGAAGATTAAATTGAAAAGGCAAATCAAACTGTTCAAATTCAATGTATAAACCACCTCTTTCTTTAGTAAGAGTTGCTTCAACTGCTCTTGCAATTGTAAGTGGGTCAATTTTTATTATTGCAAGCAAACCCTGTTTTTCAAGTGAATCTAAATCCCATCCAAAATTTTCCATCATGTTTTCTTTAATTTTTTCAGCAGTTTCTTCAAGAGTAAGATATACACATTTAAAACCTGCTTTTGCGCCGTTGTAAAGGAACTGCATTCCAAAAGTTGTTTTTCCAGTTCCTGCTCCGCCTGAAATTAAAACAGTGTCTCCTCTTTTGAATCCTTTTCTGTCAACAAGTTTATCAAAATCACTTACTAATAAAGGAACACTTTCACGAAAATTCATTTTTGTATAAGCATAAGAATCACTTTGATTTTCAAATTTAGGTTTTTCAGGATAGGATTGTTCGAGTGTTGAAGAATCAGTATTTTTTTTATTTTCTTT
>CAYMWD010000024.1:0-9749 GCA_964394025.1 uncultured archaeon
AAATTAAAAACTTTTTTTAACAAATTTAATGGCTGCGATAGTCTAGTGGTTATGATCCGGGACTGTGGATCCCGGGACCCGAGTTCAATTCTCGGTCGCGGCCTGTTTATTTTTACAGGAGTTAATTAAATGTCATTCAAAACAGTACGCGGAATGAGAGATTTTCTTCCTGAAAAAATGAAAAAAAAACAATTTATAGAAGACACAATAAGAAAAGTATTTGAAAAATATGGGTATGAGCCACTGCAAAGTCCAGTGGTTGAAGAATTTGAATTGCTTTCTGCAAAAGGTTCAGGCGGAGAAGCAATCAAAGACGAAATTTATTATTTCAAAGACAAAGGTGACAGAGAATTAGGATTGAGATATGATATGACTGTTCCTTTAGCAAGAATTGTTGCTACAAATCCAGCATTACCAAGACCTTTCAAAAGATATGTAATTGGACAAGTATATAGATATGACAGACCTCAGGCAAAAAGATACAGAGAATTTACACAAGCAGATTGGGATATTATCGGAGTAAAATCCGTACTAGCTGATTTTGAAGTTGTGCAAGTTGCAGTAGATTTAATGCGCTCATTAGGATTTGAATTTACAATAAAAGTAAACAACAGAATGGTTTTAGAAGAACTTGCACTAAAAATGAATGTAAAAAAAGAGCAGATTAAAGATGCATTCAGAAGCATTGATAAGTTAGATAAAATTGGAGAAAAGGGTGTTCGTGAAGAATTCAAAGAAAAAGGAATTGATGATTCTATTCTTGAGCAGATTTTTGTAAATTCTTTTGACGAAGTAAAAGCACGCATTGGCGAAAGTGAATCAATAAAAGAACTTGAACAATTACTTGAACTTGCAAAAGACAATAAGTATAAAGAAGTTAAATTTGAGCTTTCACTTGCACGTGGATTGGAGTATTATACAGGGGTTGTTTTTGAAATTTCGATTAATCAGGGTCCAAGTGTTGCAGGAGGCGGGCGTTACGACAAATTAGTTGGTTTGTACGGCGGACAAGATTCACCTGCTGTAGGATGTAGTTTTGGTGTTGATAGGCTTTACGATGCACTTGAAGAACAGCTTTTAATTGGCTCTAATACTGATGTTTTCATTATTCCAATGGGTGAAAAAGCTGGATATTTTTCAACAAAACTTGCAGCAAAAATTAGAAACTCTGGTTTTGGAGTTGAGCTAGATTTAGCTGGAAGAAATTTCAAGAAAAATTTTGAGTACGTACAAAAAAAAGGAATAGAATTTGTAATTGTTGTTGGCGATGATGAATTAAAATCAGGTAAATTTAAAGTAAAAGATATGAATACAAAAGAAGAGAAAGAATTTACTTTAGAGGATATTTCTGATTTTGTTGAAATGGTTAAAAAAAAGTAAATTGAATATTTTTAAAAACACTTAAACTATCTTTTTTTAATGCAAAAAATTATTTTAATTTTACTTATTTTTGTTACACTGATTATTAGTGGTTGTGCAGATTTACCTAATGGTAAAAGCACTCAAGAAAGAGCAATAGAAGCAGGAGATATTTCAATTTGTAATACTGCTAGCCACCCAGATGTTTGTAAAATGGCTTTTGAACAAAGCTTGGCTAATAATCAAACTGAAGAAATTAATTGTGCTGATTTTAGTGGAAATAAAAAAGATTCTTGTTTAAGCGAAAAAGCATTGAAAGAACAAAAAGCAACAGTGTGCAATGAAATAAATGATTCTATTTCAAGAAACAGCTGTTATTCAAAAGTAGCAAATGCAAAAGGGGAATGGCAAGTTTGTGAAAGAATAGATAATTCTACAAGACAAAATGAATGCATGGCAGGAATCGCAAAACAAAAAAAAGATGCTTCAATATGCGAACATGCCACTATTTACAATGCCGATTATCTGTTAAGTGATTGTATAATAGATACTGCAAAAGAAACATGCGACTATGCAACGTGCATTAACATGCAAGAGGAATACCACAAAAACTTATGTAATAATACAATAAAATTACATTGCAATTAAAAAAAACAAATATGCTCAAAAGATATTTTTTAATTGTTTCTGAAGTGAAATTCATTTAATTTAACGCCTCTGTGGCTCAGTGGTAGAGCGCGTCATTGGTAATGACGAGGTCGCGAGTTCAATTCTCGCCAGAGGCTTTTTTACTTATTTTTACTATTTCAAAAACGAATATATACAACTTTAGCCTTGTTATTGACATGCAAGAGAAGTATATTGAGAACATTATTGTACGCTACATTAAAGATGGTGATGCGGTCAGTATTGGCTCAAGTAAGCTTGGAGAAGCTTTTTTGAAAAAACTTGCTTTTGCGCTTGAAGAAAAAGATATTCCTATTTATGCAATTGAATTTGTTCCCACTTCAATTAGAAATGCTACTCTTGCTTCATCTCTTGGAATTCCAATAGCGAATATTAATGATAGAGAAGTTGATGTTGCAATAGAATTTGTTGATCAGGTTGATGAAAATTACAATTACATCAAAAGAGACAGTGTTTCAATTGTTAGAGATAAAATGATTGCACAAAGTGCAGGGTTAATGATTGTTGTTGCTGAAGAAGAAAAATTAGTTAAAAAATTAAAAGGAAAAATTCCTTTTGAAGTATCTTCATTTGGGTGGAAAAGAACACTAAATCAACTTGATGCATTTGGAAAAGCGAGAATACGGACACAACAAAATGGTTTTCCTTACAGAACAGAATCAGGTCATTATCTAATTGATGTGGATGTTGATGATGTGTTTAGCTATGATGATTTAGAGTTTGAATCCAAAGCAATTCCAGGCGTGCTTGAAATAGGATTGTTTGTCGGATATGCTGACAAAATTATCTTGCATGGTAAAAAAATACAACTTATGAGCCGAATGGAAGGCGAATAAACAAAAATAGAATGCATAGCAAGCTTTCTTTTCTTTTTCATCAAAGTTTTTCTTTTCTTTGCAAAGAAAAGAAAAAGTTTGCTCCGAGGGGGATTTGAACCCCCGTCGCTACCGTGAGAGGGTAGCATCCTTGACCGGGCTAGACGATCGGAGCAAAAACTAGATTCTTATTGAAAATTCATCAGAATTGCTTAAAAAACGGTTGCAAAAGCAATTGTTCACTAATTTTAGTGAAAAGATTACTATTATATACTCTTTTTAGACAATATATATTGGGGTTTTAATGGCATTTTTTGAGGTGATTCAGGCACTGTTTCATTTAGATGGAAGTTTTTTCATAGATATATTCATGAACAATCTTCTTTGGTTTTTCATTTTTTATTCTGCAATCTATTATTTTTTCGGCGGAAAAAATACTCTTTTTTACACAATTGTTCTGACACTGAATATTTTTGCGTTTCTTGATCTTGAAACTACTTCCGGAATTGCTATTACAAGTGCAGGGTTCCTGATTTTATTTTATCTTACTAAACTTGCGCTGATGCTTTTTACTGAAAATTCAAAATCAATGCAGAAGTACATAGTAATAATCTCAACTATTTCAGGTTATACTGTGCTTATTCTGTATAATTTTTTCTTGAGTTGATTGTATGGGTTTGCTGAAAAGTTTTGTTTTTGGTTTGTGGTTCACATTAGGTTTTATTTTACTTGTAGCTTTCCTGAACATAATTAACCCTGGAAAAATTTTGGATTCAACTTTTACAACTATAGGAATAATGACAATTTTTGCAGTGCTTCAGACAGATTCTCTTTTAAATTTCGGGTCGGTAGATGCATGAGTGTGCTTACTTTAATTTCTGAACTCATTTCGGGAAATATTGGATACATTTTACAGATTTTTTTAGATCATCCTTTCTGGGTTTTTGGTTTTGCTTGTGCTTCTGTTTTTATGAGAGGAAAAGGAATTTTAGGATTGGTTATTGTTGGGCTCTATGTGTGGACAGTTTCTGATTTAGCATCGTTGATAGGCTGGACTTGGGGGGTTGTTCCTGCATTTGTAGTAATAACTCTTTTTTCTTTAGGAATTTTTACTGATGATTTTAAATTTATGGGAAAATGGGCGCCTCATGCGGCAATCCTAATTTTTGTTAGCTATGCAATAGCACATAATCTTTGGGGATTTCCATTATGAGCATATTAAGTAAATTTGTAAGAGCACTTACTTTTTCACTCGGAGCAGTTGTTTTGCTTTTTTCTCTTGATTTGTTAGGAGTTACTATTTTTCCTCAAAAATTTTACGGAATTATTTGTTTTTTGGTTTTAATCACATATCTTTTTCTTGAAACAATTTTTTGAGTTTAAAGCCAATCTTTTTAAACAATTCCAAGTGCTTTTTCATAGAAAGCCGGTGTAGCTCAGTTGGTTAGAGTGCGCGACTCATAATCGCGAGGTCGGGTGTTCAAGTCTCCCCACCGGCATATGATTTTCACGAAAAAGAAAAGATTGTTTTATTTGAAAGGTTCTATTATTTCAAAAAATTCTTTTTCAGTAATAGTTCCGATTTTTTTATTCTTGTATACAATAGTTCCTTCTTTGGGCCATGTTTTCCAAACTTTTGTAAAACCGTGACTCATTATTTGAATAAAATAATCAGACATCTGTTTGAAATGAATTTTACTAAAATCCATATAAGAAAGATTTTTTGATTTGTAACCGAATCCTATGCAAAAAGGATATAGTTTATGGTGGTTTTTATTATCGCTTTCAGACTTTTCAGATACTAATGGAAACAAAATACACTCTAATGGCCGAGTAGAATATATTTTACAATTTCTTGAATTTTCATCAAAAAAAGCACAAAACCCAGATTTTTTTCGTTTGAATGCAAGAAGAGGAAGAACCATGTAATGTTCTGAATGTTCATGTTCTTCTATTTCTTCAAAATATTTTTTTGGCAATAAATTAGAATTAATTATTGGTTTTTTTTCATTATAAGAATAAGGAAAAATTTGAAGGTATAATTGCAAATTTTCAGCAATAAATTTTTCTTCAGCAATTTTGAGAAAAATTGCTTGTTTTTTGACTTCGCTAGGAAGAGATACTACATAATATTTTTTGCAGCATTCACCACATTTTTGACATTCAAATTCAAGCATTAATCCACTATATATTAAGTGCCGTTGATTAGATAAAAATAGCGTTTAGGCAGAAAACAAATAAAAAATAAGAATAAGCCTTCAGGGGGATTCGAACCCTCGACCTGTGGTTTACAAAACCACTGCTCTAGCCACTGAGCTATGAAGGCATTATTTTATTGAGTTAGGCATCTTTTATAAATTATTCTATTGCATAAAAAAGAAGAACTAATCAAGATAACTCCAAAATAGAAAAAATGGTGTTTCCCAAGGGTTCGGCTTTCAGAAAGTCTACTTGCTCAGGCCCCCACCACAAATAAATAGGCCTACTATCTGTTTTTTAATAAATCAGATAGAAGATACTTAGCACAAATTCTTAGAAAGTGAGTATTGTTGGCTACTGAAAAATACGACAAAAACTTTGAAATTGCAATAAAAATAGTTGTAATAGCTTCAGCTATTGTTTTCATTTATTTTTATGGAAATCTTATTCTTGATGTTCTTAAAGAAAATTTTTTTCAAAAAGAAGAATCTTTTCAATCAATTATTCCTGTTGTTCTAAATGCTCTGCTAATTATTATTGGAACTGAAATTTTTATTGTATTGAGCAGATTTGTAATTTCAAAATATTTTGAAAACAAAGGAAAAAAGAAAGAAATCAAACTTATTCTGACTCTTTACACTTATGTTGTTTGGGGAATAACAATTATTTTTCTTATATCAACGCTTTTCAAAGATATTGGCGCACTTATTGCTTCAGTGGGGCTTATTGGTTTTGGGCTTACTCTTGCACTCCAAAAACCAATAATAAATTTTATTGGATGGCTTACAATTGTAATTACGAAACCATTCAATAGCGGAGATAGAATTGAAGTAATGGGCATCAAAGGAGATGTTATTTTTATTCACACAATGTACACCAGTATTCAGGGTACGCGTACTGAAACTCAGGAAAAAAGTGAAAAAGTAATTACAATTCCTAATGAAGTAATTCTCACAAATCCTGTAATTAATTATTCAAGAGGAAATGAAGTTTATAGTGATGACATTACTTTTTCAATTACTTATGAAAGCAATTGGAAAAAATCGACTGAACTTCTTGAAAAAGCAACAACGGATGCAATGAAAAAATTCATGAAAACTCCCGTGCCAGCAAGTGCACAGGAAAAAAAATCATGGAATGAAGCAGTTAGTCTTCTTAAAGAAGCGTCAAAAAAACTCAGAAAAGGACAAATTAAAGAAGCAGTTAAAGAAAAGATAGAAATTCTTCAGAGTGCAGAAAACTCAAAAGAGATTGAAATCCCAAAACCTAATATCCAAATGATTCTGGCTGATTCATCAATAAATTTTAATGTGCTTTACCAAACAGATTTGAGATCATTACGTTCAACAAGACATGAAATAACAAAGAATTTTTTGGAAATGGTTGAAAAACGCGAAGATATTGAAATAGCTTACCCTCATATGCAAATTGTACAGAAAAACACCCCTAAATTTTCAGAAAAACAGAAGAAACTTTTCAGAATTGATGAATAAAAATTATTTCAGAGTAATGCTTGTATTTAGGTCAAAACATTCGTTTCTTATTGTTTCATTTGTTATTCGTGCACAGTACTTTGTGTCATCTATAATAAGCGAATATTCGTGCACGCAAATATCATGTAATTTGTAAATACTATAGGTTGAAATCTTTTCTTTTTCAATGGAATTGCAAACACTTACTTCATTAAGAGAATCTGCAATTTGAATAAAACAATCAATGTATTTTTTTGGTACTAAAACATTTTCACATAAATCAGAAGTTTTTGTTTCAATTGCAATATTAGAATAGCAATCATCTTTCATTGATTTATTTGTAGAATAAATTTTTTCACAATAATTATAATCAGTGGTTTTTTCAGCAAGGTTTTTGTAACATTCAGATTGTATACTAAAATCTGAAGTTATTAATTCACAGTAATATGAATTTGAATCAACTATTGCAAAATCTTTGAAGCAATTATTTTTCAGAAAAAGAGTTGAATGCAATTCACATTCTTCTGGAGTCGGAGCAATATATTTTTCTTTGCATTCTAATTGTTTTTCTTTTGCAGAAATAAAAGAACAAGCATCAAGCAAATTTTTTTGAACCCCTAAATAATAATAACATTCATCCATTTCTGCTTTTTCTGCTATTTTATCTGTTTCAGTTATTTTGGAACAAAACTCTAAATCAAGAGTATTTTTTGCAAGGTTTTCATAACAAGAATTTTTAAGCGATTTTTCATAAGCAACTTCACATAATTTTTTGTTTGTTACTTTTGCAACAAAATTTTTTATGCAATCATCCCGGATTAAAACCTCTTGAGAATAATAAAAATCTATTTTAAGACAGAGTTCAGGGGTTTTTGTTTTTAGTGCAATATTTCTTAAACAATTTCCTTTCAAATCATTTGTTGTTTTTCCAGCAGGAATTTTCAAACACAAATCAGCAGAATTAATTTTTTCGCCAAGTTCGGAATAACATTCCCATTTTATGGAATCATCTGAAATTTTTTCACATGCTGAATCATCACTTGTTGCAAGAGCATATTCTTTGTAGCAATCATTTTCATAATTATCAAATGTTTTTTCACATCCTGAAATATCTTTCAAAGAAATTGCTTTTTCGGCATAACACTTATTTGCAGCAAATGTTGAACTGTAAACCATGCATTCAGCATAAAGATCTATATTCTCAGAAATGGTTTCTGCTTCTGGCTCTAAATGAGCATTTTCATCAATAACAGCAGGCGAAGAAATAAACTCCAATTCAGAAAATTCTGTTGGAAAAATAAAAGGCAAAAGAACTCCTATTACAGCCAATATAACTCCTGCAAGTATTATTTCTTCTAAAATGAACTCTTTTTTCATTGGATAAATTAGGTTTAAGTGATTAATAATTCATTCTGAGCCTATTTTTTCACATGCGAATAATTAAAAAAAGATAAAAACAATAATTACTTTTTGAAACAAGGAGGATTGAAAGTATGTCAGAAAAATATATTCAGTTTATTGCAAATTATGATGATTGGGTATCAATCAGAAAATTAAAAATTGAGGGGGTTACTGACCCTAAAACAATAATGGAGTTTCTTTCAAGCCTTAATACTTCGGTTGATTCTAAAGTAGAAATTAATTTACGTAAAATAGTAAAGCTTGATGAAGTTGATTCTGCAATTGCAGAAATTGGACTTGGTAAAAAAGATACTGCAAAAGCACTTGAAGAAATTAATTCAAGAAAAGTGAATTCAGTAATAAAAAAAATTGTTGAAGAACTTGAGGGTTTTAGTAAACCTGAAAAAAAAGAAATCGAACAATTTTGCAAAGTTTATGCAATGAGAAAAGCACTCAAAGAAACGGGAATTATGGTCGATTATTCAGAAATAGAAATTCCCGGAATGAAGAGAGTAAAAAAAACAAAAGTGAAAGAGTAAATGTTCGAAACACTCCAAGCAGAAATTGCAATAAGCCATGCACTTCAGGCTGGTGCTACTAGTTCGCTTGATTCTTTTTTTCTTGTAATCACGTGGCTAGGGCACCCGTTTGTATGGATGTTTTTAGTTGCTTTTTTTTATTGGAAGGGTGATGAAAAAAAATCTTTTTTTCTTGCAGTAACAATTCTTTTTGCATCAGCAGTGGTTGGAATATTAAAACCAATTCTTGCAAGAGCAAGACCAAGTGAAGAATTGTTTAGAGTTATTGTTCATGAAATTGATTCGCCTTTTGGTTTGCCTTCAGGCCATGCTGCAACAATTTCAAGCATTTTCGGGTATTATTGGGAAAAATTTGAACATGCTGCAAAATTTACTGGGCTTGCAATTGTGGTTATTGTTTTAATTTCAAGAATTTATCTTGGGGCACATTTTATTGGAGATGTTATTCTTGGGGCATTTATTGGTTTTTTAATAGGAAGATTAGTTCATGAACTTGAAGCTAAATTCAAGAACATTAAAATAAACAATAAAAAAATGTTAGAAGAAGTCGGCATTGCAGGAAGCATTATTTTTGCAATAATAATTTCTGCATTATTCAGACCGCTTGGGCTTGCAACTGGTTTGTTGGGTTATTTTGCAGGAGTTTTTGCGTATAAGTATTTTGGTTTTGATAACAAAAAAATTTTAGGAAAAGAACTTTGGGTAAAAGCAATTTTTGGTTTTTTAGGGTTGGGGTTATTGATGTATGGGGCAGAACTAACCCTTTTAGGGCCTGAGCTTTATTTTGCAGGAGGGATTTGGATTTCTTTTGTTTACCCTCTTGCTTATGACACAACAGCAAGCCTTTTAAAATATTCAAAACTCAAAAAGTAAGTGGATTTAATCCCCCCTTAGCTTAGTAGCTAAAGCGTCCGGCTGTAGAACGACCTTTTTCTTTCTCTTTAAAGAGAAGAGAAAAAGCTTGGCCAAAAAGAAAAAGAATTTGGTTGAGTAAACTTCCATAGCAGGGAGCAAAAAAACTGCTTAGTGCAGTTACCGGAAGATCCCGGGTGCATGTCCCGGAGGGGGGATATTCCTTTTTTTCTGATTTTAAAAAAGAATATAAAGATTTGAAATACTATTTAAGAATGAAAAAAATCATTTTTCTTATTCTTATTAGCCTGCTTTTTGCGGGATGTGTAAATACAAATACTAATGTTCCGCCTATTGAACCGCCAGATGATTTAGGTGAATGTTATTTGGGAATGAGTTTGTCTGCAGATTTTAAAATATTTTCA